>JAEOTI010000647.1 GCA_016839955.1 Candidatus Hodarchaeota archaeon
CAATATTGCCGCTGTTATTATTATTTATTATCTTATAGAGTTTCCTGATTACATTGCTTTCCTTGAAAAACACTATACGAGAGATCTTAGATCCTGGGATATTGATCCCTCTATTCTTCAAGATTTAGAAGAAAAAGATGTTTTAATCTTTTTAAGAATTGATTTAGCTAAGCAAGCAGTTCAATCTTAATATTTCAAGCAATTAAAAGAGAAGCAATTTTATTAAATGCCTCTTTCACTCCATCTTGGGTTTTTGCAGAAATAATGACCGTACCTACATTGAAAGCGTAAGTTTCGTGAATTAAGGCAGCCATTTCGTCAACTTCGAAATGACTCACAGAATCATCAGCTCTCAGATCATCTTTATTTCCAACTAAAAGAACTGGCATATTCTTGCTTTGAAGCGAATTAGCAACTTCTTGAGCCCACCTATCAAGACTTGCGAATGTTGATGATCTAGTGATGTCAAAAACCATGATAATACTGTCTGCTTTAGTTAAAAATGCCCCTCTAATATTTTCGAATGCTGTCTGCCCAGAAATATCCCAGAATTGAACTGGGATAGTTTCCTTGCTTCCTTCTACACCCAAGGCACTATTGATAATATCGACTCCAAGGGTTGCTTGAGGTTCCAGTTGTTGACTAGAGTGAATAAAGCTGTTAATTAGAGTCGTCTTTCCAACCGCAAAATCTCCAACAACAACTATCTTTTTAGGAGAAGTTAAACTCATTTTATATTCAACCTAGAACGAGATTGATTTAACTACTAATAAGCGAGTAGAGCGTTATTTATTTATGAATGCTTCTCTAAAATAAATTCAATCAATGCATTAAACTTAGAGAAAATTCTTTTCAAAGTTATTAAAGTAAAACTTAAACTAACTTTTCCAATTGATTTCTTCTAATGAAGTTAAATGAAGAAACATCTCTTCAGCCAATAGACCTAGAAATCCAATCTCTTGTGTAGATTCACAAACTAGGATAAAACCAGGTTGCCAAGACAGACATAAAAAAAGGTTCATATCAGATCCTGAAGGCATATTAATTATAATATCTCGTAATTCTCCTCCATTCATTCTTTTACTTAGAAGACTGAGATTAATGAAAAGACCAGCAATAGTTTGATGTTTTTGTTGTTTTTTTGAGTCATTTGTTAGTAAAATTTGGTTTACTTGGTTATTTTTTGAATCATTTTGAATATGAAATATTGTATAATCACTGAATAAATTAATATAAGCTTTAATGCAACTAATATATTCTGTAATGGATTTTCTAACTCTTGTAAGATTAGAAAGCTCATCAGGCCATGTCAGTCCTTTTTTTGAATGGCTACAGTCCATTTTTCGTTCTACGGTATTTTTTAAATTTAGATCCCAAAGAATTTGCTTAATTGGTCTAGCTAGACTTCCCGTTCTTCCATATCCTTCAGTTAATATGCACGCATAGCAGTTTTCTATAGATTCTAAATAAAAAATTCGTTTTTCTCTCCTAATATGACCATGGATTTCAATTGGAAGAGCAAGAAATGCATAATCTAATTTCGCAAGAGATTCACTAAAGCAGCTCAAATAGCCTCTTACGTTTATAGAAGTATCTACGAGTTCTGATGTTAAATCCAAATTATATATTGCCCTTACAGCTCCATCAGAAATAAATCCTTTTTCAGTTTCTAAACATGTGGTTGAGAGATCATTTTGGGCTGTTTCACATAAATCTGTAAGAAGTATTTTACGTAGTGAATTTGCTATACTCAAAAAACTATCTTTAAAATCTTCTTTTCTTGTTATTCTAATTTTTACTCCAGTTTCCAAGAGATTTATGATAGGCATTGAATGACGAAATAGTTTATCTTCGTTATATTTATTATTTTTACGAAGAAATATCATGAACGCTTCTACTACTTGTCCACCACGAACAGAAGAGTCTGCTCTATTAAAACTGTAAATGAGTGTTCTACCACGGATGTTTGGTACATTAACAGGTATTATACTTACCTGAGGTTCACCGGTGGGTTCTCCAACACCTATTGCCATTGTAAAGAGTGTAGTGGTTACTGCTAAGAGTTCTGGAGTAGCAATGTCCAATTCGTGTTTATAAATCAAATTAATGATTGGACCAGATCGTTCTTCGAATGTCATGTGTAATATTCCAAATTGCGTCACTTTAGACCGTCCCAAATATTCCAAAGACTAAAAATGGTCGTTATCGGGATTCTATTGGATCAATCCATACTTCTTCTACTCCAGAGAGTTTTGAAATTTTCTGAACTAATTCACTTTCAATGTCTTCTAACTGCCCTTTTAAATCCGAAACATGAAAATATGCTTCCCAAGCGCACTTGTTCTCAGCAATACACAATCCACTTGTATATAATGTTCGATTAATATAGCCTCCAACCTCTTGAAGAATGTCAGATATGGTGTCGGGTATTAAGCTCACTAGCCAAACAGAAAGTCGTCGTACACGATCATCCTTAACCTTAGAAAAGAATAAAGCTCGATCTTGGTGTGAAAAAACGCAGAGAAGTAATGAATCACCCGAACCAGTTAATTCTTCCAGAGAATTAGTAACTGAGCGAGGGAGAAAACAAAAATCACTTGGAGTAGCCACTGTTCCGCTAGTAAAGATTGGTTTTTTCTTCATTGGGATCCCTTGTTATGCTCTTAAACCAAGACGATTCAGGAACTTTATGTAGTGTTGAAAAGCTCGTTCTGCTGTCTCCATATCAATGTCTGAAGCTGAATGAACAATTTTATTTCGAATATATCGAAATCCATCTACATCCTTTCCAGATGGGAGATCAAACCCTTTTTCTCTGAGGATTTCTGACATCTTAAGGAACTCTGAAGGTATGTTTTCTGGATCGTATAATGAAGTTTGTAATAATCTGGCTTCTATTGCAAATTTAATTGCTGTATCTGCTTTAATAATAAATGTTTCAAATTTTTTGCTCTTATAATCATGTCTGGCATGATTCCAAGCTCTTCGAGACAAGTGGATTTTCTTTTTTGCTTCTATACTTAAATGTTCAGGAATTTGAACATCTCTAACAACACTTGAATAAGAAAATTCCTCTGAAAGTTTCAATATTCCTTCTGAAACCCCAGAGATGAACCTAAAATAAGCATTTAAATTATTTCCTTTCAAAAGAAGGAATACTAGTAAAGGTCCAAAAACTAATGTTAATATCACCAGATAAAATTCAAGCTCCCGTTCAAAGGGTACTAAATTGTCTCCTAAAAACACCCAGGACATAATACTACCAAAAAAGTAGAAAAAGAATACAATTGAAATCCCTAAAAGGCCATCCCATAAGGATTTTTTCCTTACTGCGTTTATTCTAGTTCGAGCGGGAGTCAACTCTGCAAATGTTAGGCTTGCAGGGACAGGTGCTCGACCTCCTACATAAACAAGATCAATAAATGAATATGGTTTAGTATTAATTCTTTTAAAGGTTTCATGAACTGCAAAATATTCAAAACACGTCTTTAATGGCGAAGTTGCTTCCCATTCTTCCTTTAAATATCCAAATCGAGTAAAATACCCATATGATAATATTAATGGTACAAATAAGAATGTCAATAATCCGAAAATTATGTCATTTTTCGTCCAAACTAAGGTTTCTGGTGTTGGTAGCTTTTTAATATTATCAATCTCAACTCCAAATGTGATTTCAGATGTTTTTCCGGGAAAAATTGCAATGTGATAAGTTCCACTTATAGATGTTGTAAAATTGCATTTAATTTCCCCTGAAATAAGCTGTAGATCCTCATAAAAGCTAGCTATTATATGTTTATAAGGTGGGCTGTAAACAAATACTTGAGCTCCGTCTAGATCCCCAGTGTTATTCTCAAATACGTTAAAAAGGATTTTGCTGTTTTTTTCAAGAAAGATTTTCACATAGACTTCATCCCCAAATCGAGATTTTCCAATATATTGAGAATCGGAGGAGAAATCTTCTGCAGAATCGAAAGAATAACTATTCTGTGTTGCATTGCACAGTAACTCATAACTGCCCTCTCGATCTAACATGGAAGTACGTTCTAGCTCAATGAAATAGGACCCTTTACCAAGAGCTCGAAAGGAGACATCTATTATCCCTGAACCATTTTCTAATAATTCTACAATTGGATTATTAAGGGTCTTAAACACACGTACAGTAGTTCCCTCTAGAACATTGATGCTGAGCTCAGTAAAAAATAACCAACATCTTTGACTTTCATTTAATTCGATTCTCCAGTACCGAGTTTCAGAAGTCCAGGAAAAGTTAAAAGAGTCCGTTCCAACGGTATTAGGTTCGAGGTTATATGATCTATCAACTGTATCACCCCAGGGACTTACAAATACTCCAATGTGATAATCACCTTTAACAGAAACGTTATGAACGACTTTGATATAATGATCACCACGATAAGTGTTCTCGAACTTGAAAACTTTGGCGTGAGAGGCGTCCTCAGTAATATATGAATTTAGGAATAGGGGTTCTTCTTGATTATCATATAAAAATAAGGTGAAGTTGTTCAAGTAATCACTTATGCTGGAATTGATGTAAATTAAAGGGGATCTAAGGTTTTCAATGTAAACAACCCAATATTCCTCATTTATAGATGTGTTAATGATCGAATATGGTTCCATGTTATCAAGTGGTAAACGAGTCGCTTCAGAAAATGAATCTTGTTTTGGGAGGTATTCCTGAGGAGTAACGTCTTCTTCCATGGAATTACAAGAAGTACATCCAAAAAAAGTCGTTAAAACTAAAAACAGAGTAATCAGTGACCACAAGAAAGAGAAATTCCTGAATAAACTAAATAATTTATGACTGAGTACTCTCAGAGATGCATCCCTCAGAGGGAGAATTATTCCGTTTCAACTTCGAATTAGAATCTTAAAAGGTAAGTCCTCTGAGCAAAATCCAATGAAGTTTTATTTTTTTACAAATTATTTCTACTTAAAACTTATTATTTGATTTTGAAATTATGAGAATTAGGTTTCTCTTAAATTTTTCTTATGGTAATCCTTATGCCAATATTTAATCTGGATATTCATGCTCATTCAAAGAGCGCAATTAGTACGAGAGTAGGGACTTCTCTATCACTTGAAGCAGTAAATAATACAATGCCGAAAAAAGGAATCAATGTAATTGGAACTGGTGATTGTCATTTCGCCCCCTGGTTGAAGGAAATTAGCAATAAACTTGTAGAGAATCAAAATCAATTCGGTATTTTTTTGTATCAAAAAAATCCTGCAGTTGGATTTATCTTACAAACTGAGATAATTTTCACCGCACCAATTGGGAATAATAGGAAACAGGTTCATATTATTATTCTTTTTCCTGATATTGAATCTATAAAATCCTTTCGGAATTTTTTAAATTCTTGGAAAATTAAATTCGATTCAATTCCGAGACCGTTCATTAAATGTGATTCCAAGGAAGAAGTAGCATCAAAAATTCATTCAATTCTTGAAATAGATGATTTAGTTGAATTCATTCCTGCACATATCATGACGCCTACGGGAGTATTTGGATCTAATGTTAGAGTAAATCGGTTAGAAGATTTTTTTGGGGAAGCTAGTAATGAAATTCATGCTGTTGAGACGGGTCTAAGTGCAGACCCTGAAGTTTTAAGCCTAATCCCTGAACTTGATAACAGAACACTTATTAGTAACTCTGATGCACACTGTGCAGACTTCCATCGTCTCGGGAGAGAATTTTTTTCAATAGAAGCTAAAGAAATAAACTACGAAAAGATAATTGAATCGATTCGTTCGAATAAAGTTGTAAGAACTGCAGAATTTCCCCCTGAAGAAGGAAAATACTATTTAACTGGTCATCGAAGAGGAAAATGGAAGCCAAAGAATGTAAATCAACAAAAAAATAGAAAAAAATGGCATAATGATGATGAATTTTGTTTTTATTCACCTTCAAAAATTCCAAAAAATGATATCTGCCCGATTTGTAACAGGAAGCTAACTATAGGTGTTCTTCAACGTGCTTTTGAAATCTGTAAAGCTCAAGGTAGTTCTGATCAACGATTAAAAACAATTTTACAAAATAAAAAACCCTTTAGAAGAATAATCCCGCTTACAGAAGTAATAGCGGTATCAATTGGAATAAAAAACCCAATGGCAAAGAGAGTACTTTCAGAATATTCCAAAATTATTGATCTCTTTGGAACTGAGATAGACTTCTGGTTCCATCCAAATCCTGAAAAAATTCTTGCGTCTACCACTTCATCACAGTTAACAGAGTCATTAGTTTCAGTCCATTCAGGTACGTTTTCTTTTTGGCCTCCCGGTTTCGATGGAAGTTACGGAAAATTACACCTCGGAGAAAATCGTCAATATTCTAACATCAGTGTTGAAATAAAAGGTTAAAAAAAATGGGTAAATCAAAATTAGAAGAAATTTTCTCCTTGATTCGTTATGGCCCAATTGATAGTCGAAATGTATTTGTTATTTATTATGATCGTGTTGAAGATGACACTGTACAAATTTCATTTGATGAGTTTTTAATTCTTCAGACCGAATTTAAAATACCGAATCACCGAATTAGAGCAATAATCGAAGAAAAAAACAAACAATATAAAATTCTTTTTAGAAAAGAAGGCTATAAAATAGAACTTTAAACTTTTAATAGGGGTTACGAAATGTTTGAGACAAAAGGAGTCCAAGAATCAGTCAAGACTCTTCTACAAATTTCAGGAGCTAATAAAGGTATTAATAAGCTAGAACAGGATTTTAGAATCTGGATAGGATCAACACTTGCTGCATTGCTGGCTGCAGTTCTTTCAGTTATCATAGCAACACAGATTGAGGGAAATGATTTAGAAACGCGGTTAATCAAGGTAGGAATTCTTTTTATCTGTTTAATTAATGCATTTCTGGCGTTTTTTCTTTATAAAGAATCTCAACGACGCTATCGTTACCTTAACGAAGTAAAGAAAGTTCTAGAAAAGTCAAAAGGTTTAAAGAACGCCTTTATGGGGCTTTTTAGTCGTAATTAAAACTCAAAGATTATTCTATCTTCTTTTTCTTATCAAACCTGGTATAAGCAACAAAAAAGCAGTAAATGTAATCGCAAAAGCAATCGCTAAAAGAAAAACCATTTGCATTGTAGAATCACGAGCATCTATTCCAGTGACTTCTTTGGCTTCTTCTTGAGTTTCACTCTCTTCTGTAAAAAAAGCGACTCCAAGGACAATTATGATAGCGATAATGATTGGGAAAAAAACTACGAATGATTGTCGAAGAGTCCTTGATTTCAAGGATTTAGTAGGCACAAATTTCCCTCAAATATTTTAATCGCTAGTTAATTCGAAAAATGGTCGGTCTTCAATAAAGTATGATCCCATACTGCGTAAACCTTCTGCTAAAAACCCTTCATACAGTTGAGAACGTACAATCAAATGAGCTCCTAAAAAGAAGTCAAGCGGCATTTGATCATAAATCTTGATATTACCTAATGCAGCAGAATAGGAAGCTAATGTTTTTGGTATTAATTTAGTAATCAACCTATTCATTAGAGATTTCGCTGCTGTTTTTAATTGTATTTGACTTTCCGCTAAAGCTAAGGTCTCCTGAATGTAATGCGAAATTGCATACCCTAGATCATCCATACGATCTAAACCTGGTACCAAGATAGCATCAATTAATGCCAATCTTCCTGATCCAAACATTATATTCTGGAAATGACTGTCCCCATGAATAAATTCTGCTCCTCCCTTTGATTTTTGTATGATTTCTCTCCAAAAATCTAAATCAGTGGATATGAGAGATTCAATTGCTCGAAATAATGGGTTATAAAGTTCAAAATTGACAGAAAATTGTTTTAAACCATGAAAGCGACCTAACACATATCCTAGCAAACGAAAACGATCGTCAAATTGTCTTAATTGAGTTTTCTCTAAAGGAACTTGGTCTCCAAGAAACTCAAGAATGAAACAACCTGCTTCAGGATACACCCCTAAGACTTTTGGAGCGAATACTTTTCGAGGAAACCAACTCATAGCTTCTGGTAGTTCAATTTCAGCCTCTTCAAACTCTCTTTGCCGCTTTACAAGAAGTTTATTCAAAGCGTTTGCATTTTCAACCTCAGCATCAAGATCTTTAGCAAATTTTAGGACAATCCCACCATCTACTTGACCTGCTTTGGTTGTTTGAAATGAACATCCAACGATAAATGTTTCTCCTCCTGCCCCAGTAAATTTCAAAACGTCTTGAACAGAAGAATTTGTTATTGATCCTGCAGCTATTCCATGAGATTGTATTGAGTCAGATAATTCATTTCTATACTTCATGATCACCGCTAAAAGAATTTTTTTAGTTCTTTCGTCAATTAAGACACTTTTCGACAAAATAGAAGCCTCAAAGTTCTTTTTTTGTCCATTTTTTGGCGATTTTCTGGGAATTGATCTTTTTTTAGTTAGAGATGCTGTGTGTTGAGAAGTTCAATTACAGTAATTAGTTGGTTTGGGTAATACTTAAGGTAAACCTCAGCGTTATTTATTACTATAATCATTTAATTTATGCTGAACTAATCTAAAAATCCAGATTTATCCATTTTTTTAAGTTAAAAATGTAATAAATTAAAAATTAGTTTAAATTGATCTTACTTCTTCTCCCGAGCGATTGCAGTAACAATACTGAAAGATCGTACACTCATCCTTTCATCTACATAGAGTATTCGGGCATGTGGAGGATCACCATCTAGACCATGGATATCGAGAACAGTAGATACTCCAGTTATGGATGGTTTTATATCAGTCTTCTTTAATCGAAGATGGATTTGTTTTTTACATATATCACAAGCTTCAGCTACCAAAGTAGCATACTCTGAGTTACCCAAATGAACCACCGTTTTTTTTGAAATGTCAATTCAGATTTCTTGTTACTCCATATTTTCAATATTGTAGGTTAAAATATTTCGTAAATATCAACCTACTTAGAAATGTGAGTAGATATCTCATGAAACAAATCGTTTTGTTGTTCGTTGATCTTTAAACGTTTCTTAAAAAACATCAAAAATGAGACAACCTGTGCTAAAACTCAGTTTTATGTCAACTTTTGCAGAAAAAAAGGAGTTATAAGTGTTCTTGAGACTCCAATGCGGCTTTAAAAGGAATTTCATCTCATGAATCCTTTTTGGCTTAAAAATTAGGAACATTTCCTAAAAATTAAAAGTCTTTGAAAAGATTGAAACTATTCTAGTTGATTTCTATGTAGGAATGATTTTTTGCTTTAAAATATTTTAAGTTCTAAGAGATAAAACCTAAAAACATTCTTTTATATTGCTATCGTGTTGAATGAGGTAGTAGCCAGTCTACGCCAGGTGTTCGATATCCAATTTTCATTAAAAGTGGTGTTTGACGTTTATGTTCATTTTGTTGAATAATTTGGGCTATTCTTTTTACTTCTGATTCTGGGAATCCTAATTTAGCGATATCAGTTGATGTATTCCAATGTTCAAATTCAAAAAGAATCCTATCTAAATCTTTATAACTAATCCCTAGATCGTTTTCATCTGTTTGACCTTTCCATAATCCTGCGGTTGGACTTTTAGTAATGATTCTATCTGGAACTTCCAAATATCTAGCTAATTTTATTACTTGGGTTTTATAAAGGTCACCTATGGGAAGAAAGTCACATGCACCATCTCCATATTTCGTGAAATAACCAACCATTATTTCTGATTTATTCCCTGTCCCTACAACAAGAAAATTATTGCTATTAGCTAAAGCGTATAGAATTGACATTCGTAAACGAACTTTCAAATTCCCAAGTGCTAGTTTGTGTTTTTCCAAATCAGGAACTTGAATTTGAAGCTCTTCTACTGCTTTATCAATTTGAAATGTAAGTAGTTGAATACCAAGATTTTGTACAATAATATCAATATCTTCGTAATCAGTTTTTGAGAGAGTCTCTTGATTAATTCTAACTCCGACCACAGACTGCGAACCAAGAGCTTTTTTACAAAGATATGCGGTAACTGCTGAATCAAGACCTCCACTAATTCCCAGGACTACCCCCTGAGCATTGGTTAACTGAACTTGTCGTTTGATGAATTGGCAAATAACCTCTGTAACACGAGCACAATCAATATCCATTATATCACCACCGATTGTGAAATTGCATTTCCAGATCCTGATAAAGCCAAGGTTGAAGTTCTTTTATTATTGGTGCAAATCTCCTGGCTTTCGAGATTTCTGAAAGATCTATTTCTACTATTTTTAATTCAGGATCAGTATAACTACATTTGATAATCTGTGAACCTCCAGGTGAAATTATTTCACTACCCCCCCAAAATGAAAGATGGTTTTGAATGCCAACCTGATTTACATAAACCACGAACATGGTGTTTTCAGTAGCTCGAGCCCTTGTGAATAATTCAAAGAATTGTTGACGACTTTCTGGAGATGTGGATAAACAAACGTAAATTTCAGCTCCTTTAATCATTGCTGATCGTGCAATTTCAGGAAAAAAAATATCATAACAAATACAAACACCAATCGTGGTTCTTCCAATATCCGTTTGTACAAAGGTATTCCCAGAAGCAAAATATCGCTTCTCTTCAAACATTCCATGGTTAGGAAGGAAAATTTTCCGATAAGGAACTATCTTTTCCTTAGAAATAATTACAGCGGTATTACAAAGGATTCCCGGACGCACAATCTCTGGAAGGCCATATACTATCGAAACACCAGTTTGAGAAGATATTTCAGAAAGCGTTTCCGTACTTGGACCTGGAACTGGTTCAGCTACCTCAAATATTTTATCTCTAACAACATACCCAGTGAGAGATAACTCTGGAAAAACAACTAAGTCTGTATTTTCCTTAGCAGCTTCTTTTGTAACTGAAACCATTGTTTCCATGTTGAATGTTTTATCACCAGGTTCAAGTCTGATTTGGCCTAATGCAATTCGGAATTTTGTCATTTTCACCGCTTCCTTTAGAAATCCAGGTTAAATGGCTTATTGACAGAAACCTTGATGTTTCTTAGTTTCCAAAAGCTTATAATACTAATGTGTTGATAAAAAGGTGATCTTAAAGGTACAAAAATATTTGAATTATCTAATCATTCATATATTAAAATATAAGACAAATAGATGAACATTTCTAAAGGCATTGCTTGAAATCCAGTTAAATCATTAAAAGGTAGGGCATTTGTGTGGAGAAAAATAAAAAAGAAATTATAGTGGAAACACCTTGGGGAAAAGTCATCTCTGCCTCTGGAATTGAATCTATTTTCTTAGGGGTGTCGAAGGATCTAGAAAAACTTCAAAGTGCTATTTCGAAAATCAATACACAAATAGAAACTCCTCAAAAAAATAATGGTTTACTCAGAATTCAGGAAGATATCGTTTCAATTAAAGAAAAATTGTTATTTTTAGAAAATGAAGCCATTGAGAAAATTCAAAGAATGGAGAATAACCTTGAAAAAACTCAGAATGAATTGAAAGATTTCATGGAACTTACTAGAAAAACCCTTCGGTTATTTAAGGATCGTTTAGGCGTTTAAGTTATCTTCATCATCAGACAGTATTCTTACTAAACGTTTAGCAAGTTCTTTTCCTATTCCGGGGCATGATTTTAGTTCAGATTCATCAGATAAAGCTATATTTTTAATCGAATTAAATTTCTCCAAGAGAGTTTGAGCCCTAGCTCGATTAATTCCAGGTACTGCGGTTAAGATCGCTTCTCGAATTTCAACATCTGTCGATGCGGCTGTTTTTGTAGTAAGTAAAGGTTTTTTTCGTGTTTTTTGTTCCCTTCGGGCTATTTGAGTTATTGTTTGTGCTGTTTCTATAGGATTATTAGTAAAAATAATTGGTATTCGAAATCCTATCATAATTGCTAATAGAGCTCCTTGGATAGCCTCCTCAGATACTGCTCTTGCTTGATCCCAGGTTCCTTCAATGATTACTATTGGTCGGTTAAATGAGTCAGAAAGACGTGTTATCTCGTTAAAAAGTCGATTTTCACCTACATTATCGCTTATTGGAGACATTAATGATTCTACAAAATCAGTTGTGGTCTTCCGTTCGATACAGGTTCTATCTGAGACTACATAGTCTCCTGCAGGAAGATGGTGTGATTTAATGCTAATACCATGTTCCCTTTTTAGAGCCCTTGGAACTATAGAACGTGCTTCACGATTATCGACAAGAATTGAAATACCAGACTTTTTGTTGAATAATAATTTATTATCTTCCTTCGTATCTGGTTTTAAGAATTGGTCTAATGTGACTTTCTCATCTGAAGTCTTTTCTAATATTAACTCTGAATGTGATAGAATATCTCGAAGTCTCTTTTCACGATTGAGTGTCGCATAATAGATTGACGCATCTCGGGTGCTTTTCGTTATAAGACGAACTACTCGACTCTGTTTTTTCCGACCTCTTCCAGTTCTTTGAATACTCCGAACAACACTTGGAACTGAATCATAGAAAATAACTAAATCACAACTCCCTACATCTAATCCTTCCTCTCCAACACTTGTTGAGATAAGAATTGGAGGATTACCTTCTTTAAAAGCTGTTAAAACTTCAATTTGCTCTTTTTGTCTCATTCCTTTTGATCTACCTACACTAGACTGACCAACAAATTTACCACAGGGAATATTGTGGATTTCTACAAGTTCAGAATTGAGAAAGTCTATTGAACTCCTATAATTACTAAAAACTATTATACGAGACTCTGGAAGCGTAATCGCTTTTTGAAGAATCTTAGCTAACCGTTGCAGTTTTGGATGAGGTATTGGATTTGCATTAATTAGAGAAAAAACCTTTTTAATACCATATGATTCGAAAAAAGCGTCTAAAGCTTTTGTCCTCTTCTTATTCTCCCACTTGATTATTGAATCCAATGCTTGAGGAAATCCCTGGGTTTCTACTAGATCTAGTAAGTGAATAGTCCGAATTAAATTAGCTGTAGTTACAAGAAAGGCACCTTGACTAGGATCTTCTTTTCGAAGTTGGAGAACTTGTTGTTGTAATGCTAATGCCTCTCTTTTTCCGATATTACCACCGAGAATTGATAGTCCAGCTTCTTTTAGAGTTTTAGCTAGATTGCTAATTTCTCCCTTTAATACTTGAATTACCTCACTGTATTCGTTAGGAATATCCACCCACACAATCTCAGGACGGTGAATGGATACATAATCCTTAACATCAGGGCTGTCAAAATATCTAACAACTATATTTTCTGAACGTAAATTTGCAATGACTTCTCTAACTGCTTCTTCCGAATTACCCGGAGTAGCAGTGAACCCTACAATTTGACATGACTTTGGAATATCCTGCAAGATCCTTGAATAAGCATACTCCCCAGTTGCTCGATGAGCTTCATCAAAACAGATAACTGAAAATCTATCAGGATTAATTCTTCCATTTAATAGGTCATTTTCTAAAGTTTGAGGAGTAATGACGATAATTGAAGACTTTTGATAAAGTGGAGTCCTTTTTTCAGGATTAGTCTCACCAGTGACATCCAATATTGTTTCAGGTTCAACTGCTAAAAAATCTCTCAACATTGATGCTGTCTGACTTACTAATGGTTTAGTTGGTGTTGTGATTATAATTTTTTTCTTTGGAGACTTTGACAATCGAAAAGCTGTCAAATAGGCTATTATTACAGTTTTTCCTAACCCTGTTGGCAAAACAACGAGAGAATTTTTATTTGCTATTTCTGCAAATATTGTCTGTTGATAAATCCGAGGTTCAATGCCACGTATTAAAGAAGAATCAGTACTATTCACGTTTTATCTTCCCTCGTATTTGTAATTATAAAAATTCTAGATTTTAGATTCATCTTCATCGATATTCTTAATTGTACTGGATATTCGAGTTAATCGTTTATCAAACTCTTTCCAATAAATCTTTTCCAGAGGATAATCTGCAATTTTTGTATTTCTTTTACCCAGAGTACATTCCATAATACGGTTACCATACCAAAAAACCACAAGCCAATCTAAGATTATGTCAAACTCTAATATTCGTTTTCGAAAATCTGTCTCATCTTCTTTGTTCCCAATTAATTCGAGATAAAGGTTGATGAAATCTTCTCTATAATGATTTACTCCGGGGTTTTGCATGATAAAATACGAAATATCGACAACAGGATCATGGTATCCAGAATATTCCCAATCGATAAGAATTGCCTTTGAACGAGTTTCATCTAGAATAATGTTTGATATCACAAGGTCTCCATGTATTAATGAGAAGAAATCTATGTTCTTGAAGCTATTTTGATTCACAATTAGATTTTTAGATCTATTAAAATCCTCTTGTATTTGTTGGAGGGAATATCTATCAAATTTAGGTCTTTTTTCAAAGAATGAGAAGAAAATTTCTCCGATTTGATCACAACGAGTAATGAACCAACCTAAAGAGGAGACTTCTGTCTTTTTCCTTTGAATCCTAAACGAATTATGGAGTCTTACTAATGTTTTTACTATTTGCTCTAAATCTTTAATTTTAATTGAATTATCAGAAATAATTTTCCCTTTAACGTATTCCCGTAAAATAAATTGATGTCCATTTTCATTTATACCGTTTTTTAACAGTTTAGGAGCTATATCTAACGAATCAACCAAATTTAAAGCTTCATACTCTTTTTGCCATCTTGATTTCTCATCAAACTGATCTTCCTGATTTGGTTGAAATACTTTCAACACTTTATTGCTAATCTGCCAATTGATATTATTTTGAGTTGAATGTCCTAATGGAGTAATTTTACCTTTAATTCCTAATTCACTACAAATTTTTTCAGCGACAGAAAGAGAAGAACTATTCATGGGTTTCGACTCAGTAATTCGTAGCTTTAGGTGAATTTGAAGTATGAATCTCAAATAAGGAATTTAATAAACTGAATTTTCTAAATGGATAACTCGAATTGTTCTATAGTATATTGACAATCTAGTAGTAACTTATAATTATTAATTCACAATACAAACTTACAACATAATTTCCTGAAAATTTATTCTCAAATCCTGTTTAATGCCATTTTAATGGGGGCTTTAATTCTGATTAAACGTTTTGGTTTTACAAATTTGAAAGGGTTAAAAGAAGCTGAAATAGACCTTAGACCGATGACAGTCCTTATTGGGCCTAATGGTTCTGGCAAATCTACTGTTACACAGGCCTTATTACTTCTCAGACAATCAACAGGAGGTAATAAACTGGTCCCTTCAGGGGCCTCTATTAACTTGGGGGATTTAAATGATCTATTCCATAATCGTAATACCTCTGGAACGATTGATTTCGTCTTATTAGGCTCTAGGGATGACACAGAATACAGAATGGACATTCGATTTGGTAAAGAGGGAATCAGATATCTTGATACAGATTTTAGAACAAAACACGGTGTTGTTGCCGTTCGATCAGATCAAAACGAAGGGACATTTAAAATCCAACCAAAAGAACTGGCAATTGGTTACTTTAAGATTAATATCGAAGGTGAATTACAATTTCCGAGTCCTCTCAGAACCGCAGGGGGAATAGGATATACACAACAAAATGAATCGGATTTTAAAAAAATAATTAACCAACTAGATGAGTCTTTTCATATCATAGAAAATGAACTGGATCATATATGGTATATACCCTCTATAAGAGGGACAGCAAGAGCATTTCACAATTTAGAAGCCAAACCAGCAGAAAATATCGATCTACGACTTGACACTGTATTAGAAGAAAGGAATGCTGCGCTTTTGAGTACTTTAGCATATGAACCTGAAATCCTAGACCAAGTCTCAGAATGGTGTAAAGAAATCCTTGATATTGATATAAGAGAAAGATTAGTCTCGGGTAGAAAGATTACAATCGAGAGTATGCATAAAGATAGCCATTTCAATATCGCGAATGAGGGCTTTGGACTTAACCAGTTAGTCTTTCTCCTGACTCAATTTGCTCTCGCACCTAGACGAAGAGGAATTGTTGCAATCGAGGAACCTGAGATTCATCTTCATCATCAGGCACAAACAAAGTTAATTCGAGTTTTAATCAAAGAAGCACTATTTGGGGTAAAGAAAGTAATATTATCAACGCATAGCGAACATATAATTTTCCAATTATTGACAATGGTAGCTGATGGAGAACTCAAACCGGAACATCTTGCATTGTATAATTTCATTGAAACCAAAGAAGGGTTCCAAGCAGAAGAATTAACTTTCGATGAACAAGGTAGGCTAAAAAAAGGGTTGCCAGACTTCTTCAAAGGAAATCTTGAGGCTTATCGTCGATATATTGAGATCTTAACTTCTAGTCAAGATGGTTAAATCATGTAAAATGTCGTTAAACCAATATTTGCTCAATGGATTTTGACGACTTATGGGGAATTTGATGAAATTAAGACTAGATCAGGATTTATTAGAATGTTGGAGGTTCGACAAAAAAAGTACCAAGACGTCCTGCATCAAATTCACATTTAATCTCAGATTTTATCACACTAATACCATATTCCTCTTGACAAAACGTAGTTATCTGTTTTAGCAACAAATCTTGTTTTATTTCAGTTTCCACATAGTAATGGGCATATATTATTCTTACGTTACCATTTTTCAAAAGAATTAGAATTCCATTACCTCGATCATAAGTTCGCCACCGTCTACGGATGAAAACTCTTCTTTCTGCATGCACTAACAATAATTTGGAAATGTCTTCAAAGGAAATGAATTCCTCGATTTTTCCTTTTTCTCCCACTTTTTTGAACGAAATTCCTTTTTTCTCAAACTCTACTGTAAATAATGTTCTTCTAGAAAGAAATCTTAGAAGAAAAATGGAAACTAATGAGATTACAAACACTCCAATAACAGAAACATACGCAAGCTCTTTATTATACTGAAATGCACCCGTAGAAAATAGTACAAATACTTCTAAAGATAAAACAATTAGGAAAATAGCAACAAGATGTGTCCATGTCATTAAATATTTAGGAATACTAGGAAGGGGATCTAGTACAATAGAATTATTTGGATTGTCTTGTGTTATATTTTTACACCCCTTCTGTAATACTAAATAAGAATTAGAATCTAATAAAAATAGTGGTTATATCAAACCAATATTTGACGACTTAAACAATAAAATCTACGGATAAGTCCTGCTCGAGAGTGATTTTATACCAGAAAGACAAAACAAGTTGTAAGAGAAGTTTTCCCTTTTTTTTCTATTTTACTTCGTGATCAAAGTTCAAATTCATTCGTTGACGCCTTTTCAGGATTCGTTGCAATAGTTAGAATAAAATAAGTAAATAAAGCTAGAATTGTCATGACCATGGCATATACCATTGTGATCGTATACTCCTCAAATAAGAGTATTAAGCCTGTTCCCACAATCGGACCAATAAATGCACAAATGCTTAAAACTGATCTTAATAAGCCTGTTGCAGTTGAACGTTCTTCACTTGTCTCTGTTACAGATTTTAAAGACCCTACGTATAATGTTGACCAAGCTGTTGCTAATAAAGCTTGTAAAATTAAAACTGTCCACAAATATGGAAGTAGTGCAAATAATCCAAAAACTAGAGCACTAAGGGAAAGACCAATTACAATCAAATCCTGGTTTTCGAAAAGATGGGCATATTTCCCCAAAGCTTGCATAACAAAGAACTGAACAGTCATATTAGTAAATTGAATAATCCCTACTTCTATAAGAGTAGCACCGATCTCTAATAAAAATAAAGGCCAAAATGTCCAGATAGCAAACGCTGAACTATGCCGAATCAAAATTACAATATAAATAGCAGAGTTTTCTCGAAGTACCTTCAGTGTTGTTCCTGAGTTAGATTCAATTTTTAGATTAACACCCGCAGGTAGATAGAAGTGAGCTACTAAAAACGCGAAAAAAAAGAGTATTGCGCCGAATATAAATACAGCTTCTAAATTTATGAGTTCAGCAATAATACTTCCCCCTAGAGCTCCTACTCCCCAACCAAGTGCCCCAAATGACGCAAATCTTCCCATTCGTCCTTCCCCCTGACCCTGTTCATACGCATAGGCCATTAATGCAGGTGGAAAAATACCAACAGAAAATCCTAACAGCCCACGGGCCAAGAGCATTATTAAAAACGAATCACCAAAGATTTGAAATAGAAAACTGACTGCACTCGTTGCTAAACCTATTTGGATGAATGACTTTCTACGACCAGTAATATCTGAAGCCCTTCCAAACACCCAAGACGAAACTGATGCTAATAAGGCGTATCCTATTGCAACTAGTCCTATTTCAAAGTCAGAAACGTTGGATTCACGAAGGAAAATAGGAACGAAAGTAAATCCTGCCATTATCGCTCCGAATGATAACAAGGAAATTGCATTGTATTGAAGGACTACGTTTTTCTTTGGCATTCCAGCGGCCATTGTTCCTTCTTTCAATGTAGGACCTTCCATTCAAATGTAAACTTTCTGAAAATAGCCCTCTTTTTTCACTCATTCAATAAAAACGCTTTTTATTAACTTAATCAAATCTAAAAAGAGTTCAGCTTCTAATGAACTGGTGTTCAATCTTTTTAATATCAATTTTCTCATAATGCCAATTTTGCTTATCTATATTCATAAATTGGAATTGCAGGAAAGTGGACACAAATAAAGGGCAAAATGAAAAGAGATGTTAGTCCATTGACTTCTTATAGATTGAGAAGGAACTTCTATGTTGCTTTTTGAAGAAAATAATCCCTGTGATATCTCATTTGATTTAGTAAAGAACATAATTAGTAGATTTTTTCCTAAAATCAATTCCAATGAAATTAGGTTTCATTATCATGGAACATATAATGTTTTTGAAGTCAAAAAGCAATTTATTTTTCGATTTCCCGATAAACACCTCTTTGGTTCTGAGGGATTTAATCTAATTCATCGAGAAAAAGAAAACTATGAATTAATTCGCGATTTCTTTTCATTGGAGATCCCCAAATTTGAATTTATATCATCAAATCCAAAGATTCCTTTTGTAGGATACAAGAAAATCCCTGGTCAGTCGCTATCTCAATTATTTTCGAAAATAGAGAGTAAAAAAAAGGAGATGATCGCAAACAAACTTGGTGAGTTTCTTTCAGAGCTCCATTCCCAAGAAATATTTGAGAAATTTTCCAAGAAGTGGAATATCAACTTCTCTCCAGTTACTTATCGAGACTATTGGTCAAATTATTACCAAGATTTTCGGGAAAAATTATTCTCTAGATTGTCCAATGAGGAAAAAAAATGGGTTACAACATTATTTGATACATTTTTGGAAGATCCAATGAATTTCCGCTTCACTCCTAAAGTTGCTCATGGAGATTTTGATACAACGAACATCTTAGTGGATGAAAATTCCTTTCGTGTCACTGGAATAATTGATTTTGAGGATCTTCGTGTCTGGGATCCTGTAGTGGATTTGACATTCATGGATGAGGGTCCAGAGTTCATCAATCATATATTGGAGACATATTCTCATCCTCTAGGTTCAAATTTCTGGCAAAGAAGAGAATTTATTGAAAAGCGAACACCATTAATCTATTTGAAATGGGGTATGGAATATGAGTTTTCAGAGATGGTAGAATTTGGATTTAAATTACTAAAATACAGGATGAAATAAGGTGGGAATAATATCACCTTACAATTTTTTTGCATTTATTTCTCGGTATACGAAGTAAGACCAGAGATAAAATTCCAAGTAATATTGGAGCTAAAGGATAGTCTATGGTAAATCCATTATTGAAAGCATATCGATAAGGATTCATATTATATCCGGCTAACTCCATTAATTGCCATGCAACAGTTAAATTGTATTCATGATGCCCTTTGAATATATTTTCTGGGTTTACACTGAGCCCTATGTCATTCTCCCATTGATCATCAGTGGGATAAAATGGACTGAATAGAGGAAACCCGACAACTTCGGTAGATGTTCCAAAAGATCCGAGAGCTTGATCTATTATTGTTTCTCTGGGTATTGCATGAGATATTGCTAACCTAACGTAGCGATTTTTTAATTTAGGATGTTGAAGATTGTACCCCAACCCGTAAGAAGTATGTAAATCTGCTTTGATTGCTTTAGTACCCTTTCCCATGCCACATGTACTGTAATATTCCTCTAGGCCAAAAGCAGCATCAACCAAATCTACTTCTCCATTTTCTAATGCATTTAAGGCAGAATACTTGTTATCTACGAGCTTATATTTAAAAAAATCTATATTATTTGCTACATAAGGTTCTTCCTTCCATAAACTTTGAGTTTCTCCTCCCCATTCTTCAAATTTTCTTAAAATTACTGTGTTTTCTATATTTGATCTGTTTAATATTTGATAGGGACCATTTCCAACAATGTACTCTCCCATCCCAAGATGCATTGGATGAAGAGTGGAATGATCACTAATTGGGGGAATCATATCTCCATTGGGATAAACACCAAGTTCACCACCCCAAGCAGTTGCGTTGAAGTTGGGATCAAGAATATGCCGAGGATACGCTGTGAAAACAAGATTCCTGAACCAATCTGCCTCAAAACCTTCACCTGTACCCCCACGGAAGTTGACTTTAATTAAGGACTTGTTGATCTTTTGGAAACCTATCTCAGCTGAACCAAACGTTCTTTGAAGATGTTTTTTCATTTGGTACGATGAATTGTCATGCATTGCATAATAACGTCCCCAGAGGAAGTCATCAACGGTCACATTGAAAATATCTGACTCATTATATCCATAGGCAATAGCTGGGTGCCAGGGGATCCCTTGACGGATTGGGATTAGGAACATCGAGTAGTTGGATTCCCAAACAGTAGCGTCAAATTCAGGATCAATAGCAGGGTTATCACACCAAATCGTTGACGTATTAGCTTCTACAAATGGGGAGTCGGCAGAAATTGTTGAAAGATCAATATAATCTGCGATTTGAGACGTTGAATTTAACGGAATTGGATTCTTTGTAGCTAGAACTGGTTTTAATGAAAAATTTGAATCATATTCATATAAATTTGAAAAACTCGATGAGACAATTTTTGGATTCAATGACCAATTAAACTCAGGATCATCAAGATTCCAAAATGAAGGTGAAAAAATACAGGAATCAAGATATGGACTTGTAATCGGAGGATTCAGGTCTTTCCAATGACCTGGTGTAGCAAAAGTAAAAGTATCTCCTTCTTCTAGAAACATTTCTGCGATATTAGGAGTGGAATAAGTCCAATGCTTATTATCGAAATTAACGACACGATCTCGCAGTAAGTAAATCCTAACATCTTGAAACAACCCTGTTTGAGGATGACATTCCCAGATAATTCGATCCAAGACCTGTGTATAGATCTTTTGTCGTTTTTCATAATTTAATTCATTATAAGCATCATCAATCAGGATTTCTGTAGGTCTATCATTAAATCCCATCCAATTTCCAGTGGGAGCGAAACATTTGAAGTTATGTAAAATATAATACCAATCTAATGAAGGAACTAAGGGATCTGAAACTGATCTTTGAGTGAAAGCAATATCAAATCCACCAGCGTCATAAGGTGGTAAATGATAATTGTAAAGGCGTTCCCAATAACCTTCCCATGGAATAATATTGAGATCTATATCAATTCCAATCTTGACAAGGCTTTGTCTAATTATGCTAGCTGCTGCAGCGATACCTGGATCAGTATTTGCTAAAATTGTAATCTTAAAAATGGGTTCAATATTAGTATTCACAGATTTTGAAGCGTTGACTGTTATAGAAGTCATTAAAACTACGAATATAACCAAAAACAACTTTAGAGGTTTCTTTGACATAGGTATATTTTGCATTCTTTTTTCCTGTTTTATATATTATGTGATTAGTTATAAAACTATGTATAGAGTTAATCACCAGATTTACTTCCAAATAAGTCTAATATCAGAAGGATAAAAACAAAACTCCATAGAATTACCGATTTCGAGCCACGAATCTTCAATAGAACGAGATTCTAAATTTACAAAGACGAAAAAATCTCGTTTTGCTATTTTAAATGCAATTTCTACCTGATCACCTAGAAAAATTACCTGTGAAACCATACCCTCTAGAGTAATAACATCTGATATCGATTCGTTCTTATCTGATATGTTTATTTTATGTGAAGGAATCTGAATTCCTCTCAGTTTTTTATTATTGTCCATTTCTGCTTTTAGTAGACGTATTTTTCCGAAATATGTGTCTACTAGCATGTAGTCTTGCCTCTGGTCAATTATTGATGCAGGAAAATAGTTTTTTACACCTAAAATTGGTGATGCATGGAATGTAGGAGATTTCAATACTTCTTGAGGTTTTCCTGTTTGAATAACATGCCCTTGATCAATAATTAAGACTTCATCTGCACCTAGAAGAGTTTCTTGAGGGTTGTGAGAAACCATAACAGTTGTCGTGCTTGTTTTTCTCTGAATACTTCTAATAATTCCCAACATTCTAGCTCTCAATTGAATGTCAAGCAAGCCCAATGGTTCATCTAATAAGAGAATTTCAGGTTGAGGAGCCAATGCTCTTAGTAATGCAACCCGTTGTTGTTGACCTCCACTTATTTCGCGAGGATACCGTTTTGATAAGCTTTGAATATCACCAAGCTCTAATAGTTCTTTAATTCGCTCCTTTATCAATCCTTTTTTCCATTTTTTTGCTTCTAAGCCAAAAGCAAGGTTTTGTTCAACAGTT
This sequence comes from Candidatus Hodarchaeota archaeon, assembly GCA_016839955.1. The sequence goes on from JAEOTI010000647.1 coordinate 22,629, forward strand.
AAGTGAGGAAATAAAGCTAGACTTTGTGGAACATACCCTATATTTCTCTCAGATGCTTTTTTCTTGATAATAGACCGTCCATCAAATAGAACATTTCCAGAATCAGGAAAAAGTAAACCAGCAATAATTTTCAGTAAAGTAGTCTTTCCACTTCCGCTTGGTCCAATAATTACACCAAGATTACCATCTTTTAGAGACCAACCCAGTTCTTCGAGAGCCTTTGTGGAACCAAAACATTTTGTAATACTTTGTAGTTCCAAAGAGACCAATGTAACTCGCCTACTAGATAAGACTACTTGTTTGTCTAGTTTTATCAAAGATGAGAAAACTTGTCACACAAATTATAATTAGAATAGATGCCATGGCTGCAGAAAGTTGAAGTCCACCAGGTCTTAAGAGTTGATAAATACCAACGACCATTGTTGCTTGATTAGGTTGTGTTGCTCCTATAAAATATGATGCTCCAAATTCTCCAAAACTAATGGCTACAGCGAAAACAGCTGCAGCAACAATACCAGGGAATAGGAGTGGAAGTTCTACTCGAACAAAAACACGTAATCGATTTGCACCTAATGTCTGGGAGACTTCAATAAGATCCGGATCAACTTTTTCGTACGCACTGTTAACAGCTCTATTTACAAAGGGAATAGCAACTAAAATATGAGTTAATACGATAAAAAACGATCCGTGATAATATAAGTTTTCAGAACCAAATAATCGTAACATGCCTAACCCTAAAGTAACCCCTGAGGTTGCTATAGGTGCTAAAAATAGTATTGAATAAATTAATGCTGTCTTATGGTGATTAGTCCGTTTAAGGTGAAAAATTGCAGAAGCTGAAAAGACTCCAATTATAGTTGCTATTATCAATGTTATGAAAGCATAAGAAAGGCTATTTTCAACCATTTTTCTTGGAGAAGTTTGAAGACCTAATTTGTCATCTTTTAATAGTGTTTCATAGGCTGAAAATGTAAGGTGACCGTTATCAAATAAAGATTCGTAAAAAATCGATATTAGAGGCGATAAGAGAAAGAGAGTTATGAATATCAAATAAAGTAGAAACAATATTTTAGTTCTAACAGATATTTGGTAGTTTCTAAAAAGGGACAGAGTTGGAGCTTGATCAGTTCGTGCTGCTTTCTTTGTTATCGCATCTTTGAGTAAATAATAGTAAGTAACTAAGAGAAAGATGCAAACCAGTATTTGAATGATAGCAAGACCTGAAGCAAAATTTAAGTATTCCCTTCGGGAGTAATCTCTACTTAATTTGAAGATTTTAACCTCTAATGTTTGATATCTAACCCCTCCAAAATAAAGTACAATTGCAAAACTAGTAAAGCAGTAAAAAAAAGTCAAAAAACCACTAGCAAGTAAACCTGGGAGAACTTGTGTAATAAACAACCTTCTAAAACGGTGGAATCCTCTGCTTCCCAGAGTTTCCGCAATATCATCTAATTCAGGATCTCTTTGTTCCAAAGTTGCGGAACCAAGTCTAATTACAATTGGAATATTGTAAAATGCATGAGTTAACAATATTCCTATAGGTAGTCCAGGAATTCTAATATTATAAGAAAAAATTGAAAATTCTGGAAAAAGTATTGGATCAAAAAGTGTTTCAGGTTTCTCAGTTTGAAATATGAAGAATTGGCCAATAAAAACAATGAAGTCTTTAGCTATTCCTTCTGAACCAAAAAGAGAAATGAATCCAATTAAGACAACAATAGGAGGAAGAACGAATGGTACTGTTAATAATGCGCGCAGATATTTCTTTCCTATGAAATCATAACGAGCGAAGTAGTACGCTCCTGGGAGACCTATCACTAAGGTCAAAAACGTTGATAAACATGCTTGAAGAATTGTAAATTTAAAAAAATGCCAGGTTACTCTATCTTCGAAAACAAATAAGATATAACTAATATTAAGTTCATTTCTCGGCGAAATAAAACCATTTTGTAAAATTGTTACAAGAGGTAAAAGAAATATGATAAATAAAACCAAAACGGGAAGAAAAAATATGGTTAGTGATGAAACCCGTTCTATGCCCCGTGAGGAGTTCATTATAGGTATGAACACCTCAGCTAGGATATAAATTCCTTTTAATTCTTCGAATGATAACTAAAAATCCGAAAGTAAAGAATATTAACCAACCATAAATTGAAATCTTATCATCATCTTTCCCAAAGACCATGATCTCTTCCCATTTTTGCTGCCATGAACCCAACTTTTGATAGATTTCATTTAACGTCCATAAATCATTTAAAAGGGTGACATTATCAGGATGGATTGCATATTGGTATGCTTCGGGAAGATCAACCAGATTATTCGCGGGAAACATCCAATTTGTACGTGGGATCAGAGTTTGGATATCAGTGGAAAGAAAATAATCCACAAAAGCCTTTGCGTTATCTAATTTTGTTCCAGTAGGAGCAGGTGTAATGCCAATTCCTTCTATTTGGACCCAACCTATAGGATTCCCGCCTTCATTACTAACATAGGCTGCGATATTGGTTGCGTCGTAAAAATAATTGGAAAACGCAGGATCTGTTCCATAACTCACTAAAATATCAGCTGTGCCCTTATCCCAGAGAACCCAGGCGTCTTCCCAACTTTTAGCTACTTTTATATCATCAGCGACATCCTGCCACCAATTTTCCCAAGTTTGATTGAGAACCTTCTCATAGACACTAATTGTCCAGAGAAGGAATCCTAACCCAGTACTACTTGTAGCGGGATCTTGAGTAATCATTTTCTTAGCTAAATCGTTATTGATAATATCTTGAAGTGTAAAATTAGTTCCTAAGTCTAAACTTCCCTCATGAATTATCAATGAGATCAAACCATAGTCATAGGGGGTTAAATAACCACTTGTGTCCAGTCCATTACAAATACTGACTGGAATTGGATCCATGATACTCTGATTGGGTGTATATTTCTGATAAAGTCCTCGTTTGATAGCTTCTTGGGCCAAAGTATTATCAAGACCAACAATTATGTCTACAGTTGGATTATCTTTCTCTTGAAGCAAGATTTGAAACATTTCCCCAGCATCATCAAATTCTCTCCAATTAAGAGTTAATCCATGATTAGCTGCCCATGAGTCAAAATAATTCGTCTCTATTTCATCCCAAGATATTTCTTTCTCAGGGAGATCCACATATGGGTCCTCTCCCCATGCCATTAAGGAGCGATATTTAGCAATTGTAAGTGTTTCAGCATTAAGTGAAGAGTTTGAAAAAGAAGTGTTTTGTTTGCTTGTTGATATAGATTCTTGAATTGAAAATTGACCTAATTGAAGAAAAAGAAGAGTTGTGATAATAAGAAATGACCATAGAAATCTTTTCAATTTGATATTCAATTCGATCACTATAGATTAACTTATATTTGTGCCTTATATTTTTCTCGATAGCTCACCTATAATATTACTTACGCTACCTTGTAACTCAGTTGTTTCTGGTTGAATTAAATTGCTGAAACCACCTTGTGAATCAGTTGTTTCTGGATTTGTTTTAGGTGTTCGAATTGTTCTATCTAATAAATTAAAAGAGGAAAGAGGACTAACTCAAAAACAAATTTCAGAAATTCTAGGAGTGAGCCAACCTGTTGTGAATCAATATTTGAAGAAGATAGATATTCAATCAAAATTCTCTATTTTTAATGAAGATATCCAGAATACCGCTGAAAAGATTTTTCAAGCGTATTTAAAAGGTTCTACAGAAGAAATAATTCTAGGTCTTCTTTGTTTGACATGTAAGAAATTAAGAACCGATGGTTTATTGTGTGAAGAACATAAGAAAAATAGTTCAGTATTCACAAAATTTCGACCATGCTCTGCTTGTCGGATCACTGATTTTTCAGATCTAGAAGAACTTGACCATAGAAGGAGACTTATTGGAGAGGTTGAAGTCCTTAGTGAGTATTTTATAGCCCAATCCAAATTTTCTGAACTTATCCCAGCAGTAGGTACACAAATTTGTATTGCCCTACCTGCTGCAAAAGCTTTGGGAGATGTTGTAGCCATTCCTGGGGGTATTGTAGCTGTAAAAGGAAGACCAATACCAGTGTCACGAAGTGCTGAATTTGGAGGAAGTAAAACTACTGCTGGTGTCTTGCTAATGAAGAGAAAATTGAACATCGAAGTCCAAATGGTTGTCTCTATAAAAAATACAGCGAGAATTCGGGATATCCTAAGCAAGAAAGGTCTTAAAATAATGCAAACAGCAGCCGGAGATAAAAATTGGGCCAATATTTTCAAGGAGAGAAAAAAAGAAGCTATCGAAGCTGATGCTATTGCTGATGAAGGAGGTATAGGATTAGAACCTATCTTATACCTTTTTTCGTTCCTAAATAGTAATGATCTAAAACAAAATATCTCATATCTAGTTAGTCAAGTATAACTTGTTTGCTAGAATGAGCATAATTTCAAAGGACTCTCTCAAAGAGTTATAAAGGAAGAAAAATTAATACTATTCACCTATTGCAGGAACCCTTTGTGGACGAGGAATCCTTCTTACGGCAGTAGAAGGATTTTCTGCGACAAACAGCCAATTATAAAACGAAAGTTCCCTCAGTTCCGTCTACGGAGCGAGGTTGGACGGACTCGCAGGAAGCTCCATCCGAAAGGGTGGGGTAGTTCATGTAGAGATCATCTGGAAGAATATATCGGAAATAGTGTGTTGATTAATGATGGACCCAGACGCTACACTAAAAGAACAAAGCTCTAGGATAGTTGGGAAACTAAAAGGAGCTGAAATTCAATTCAACTGCGTCTGTGGAGAAAGAGTCTCAATACCTTTTACGTTTGCCCAACCAATTGCCAGAACCTTTACAATACCTTGTCTCTGCCAAATGCATTATTCCATATCTATCGATCGGGAAAAATCAATTATTACAGTTGAAGTCCTTGGTCAACGAGATAAACTTGAAACTATCTTCTAATTGACTCGTGTCAATTAAATTTGGAATCGTCCAATGTTGGCTTTTGCACAATAAGAATTGGAGAAACAAGCCACTTTTGGTCATTCATCATTTTTCTTATTAATTCTTCAACTGTATCATATTTTGGAGGTATTTTTGCATATAAACGATTTTCACGGATAAAATAGTCTTTGTGACGCGATTTAAATTTCTCTACAGCAGATGTTAGTTGTTCAGGAGGTCCACGGATCGTACGTGGTACAAGTTGAAAGCGATTTGGTTCTATAAGCAAGCGTGAAGGATTTTTCAATAAAAACAGATCTAAAAATTCAATGTTTTCCTTTAAAACACCTCTTAGATAGCCAGCTAATCTTGCAAGTCGAGAACCTTCTTCTTCCTCATTTTGAGGAGTTGGAGAAAAAGATGATTTTATTTCAAAGTACGTTTGTTTTGGGTTACTCTTCTCAAACATTACTTTAGGTTGTTCAAGAGATCTACGAGCTTCACTGAGAAAACGTTTTAGTTTATATTCACCTATAATCCCTTGTATTCCAGCAGCAGCATTCCTATTTGGATCGATTGGATCCACAACTATAAGTTGATCACCTTCGAAAGTTTTTTCTAATTCTGATGTTTTTCGACCTTCTAAATCGATTCTAGATGAGACAATTTCTTTTGATGCTTCTAAAACTTCTCGAAAACTACCATAATATCCTACTAGAAACTCAGTTAAAAAGCCAGTAAAACCAAACTGACCGTAGATTTTTTTCCGTTTAAACCACCATTTCAATACTCTAACATGATCTTCTAACTCTTTTATGTGATTCTGAAGGAAATCATTGTGGAAGGGCGTTCTTGCCATCCCACTTATTTTTAAAGCTGATTGGAGCTCTTCTTTAGATGTATAAACTGTAGCTACTATATCTACACCAATTTTTTCTCCTAATAGTGTACAAGAAAGGTGTCCATAAGGATTTTCGGCATAACGAAATTCTACTTCTGTTTTTTCAACTTTAGCGACCTCTGGAAGAACTAAAGAAGTGAATGACTTAAGATCTGATTTTTCAGGTTCAATTAGGCGTGCAAATAAATCAATATCAATTGACCAGGGTAAATAAGTACTGCGAGAAACAGAACCTGCTAAGATTACATCGAAAATTGGAAAATTATTCTTTTCGGCTATTTCTTTCGTAATTTTACAAAGATGAGCAGAATACGCTCTTAACTTCTGTACAAAGTCAGAAGATAATTTTGTTTTTTCCTTCCCCCAAGAAATTGCCTTATCAATAGTTTCAAATTTAGGTTGCTGGTTTGGCAATTAATCGTTCACTCAAATTAATTTTATTAGTACTTAAAATTATGTTTATTGAATTTTCTATTTCTAATAAGCTGATTTTCAAGTGTTGTGAAGCTGATATCGAAGGGTTTTAGGTGGGATATGAAGCAAGGCGCAATAAATCACACTATAATACCTTTTGTACATCCTAAAATAAAGTCAATATGACGTAAAAAGGATATAGAATGAAAACTAGTTAAAAAAAATCAAAAAGGAAGGGAAAATATTCCTTTAGTCTTCACGGAGCATCATATGCACATCCCAAATTCTTCTGGTTTTATCTTGACCAAATGTTTTGTCTTTAGGGAATGGTATGATATAGTTGTTATAGAAGGATAATTTTTTGACGAAATTAGGAAGTGTCAAAGGCTAATGACTGAGTTTTAATTAAAAGATTTGTTGTGGGATTTATTTCTAACCAAAGTTCACACCAAAGAGGAAATTATATTTGGAAAACTAAATAGAGTCCAATATGATTTAGATCTGATCGTCAAAGATTAGATGGAATCTGCCTTTGTTTCTGAGACTAACGGAATTCATTTCTTAAGAAGTAAGAGTGTGTGCGGTTATGTTCCTACCTGAACAATTAATTGATTTTATTCCTTTATGGAATTTGATTTCCTTCATTCTAGGCGTGCCTTTCGTTCTTTGGCTTAATAATAAGACTCGTAATGATTTTTTATGTTTAGGTCTAGGGATTGCTTATATGATCCTTTGTGGTATAGTTTTTGAACCAAAATGGGATGAGTGGCTATTCTTCTTTTTTGGTTTAGTTGTTGGCTATATAACAGACTATTGGGGTGTTAGTTCTAATAAATGGAAATACCATCCCTGGGATCCTGAGTTTGGATATTCTTACTACGTAGGGTTTGCTTGGGGCATGGTGTCAATCCTTACCTACAGTTTAAGCAAAACTATTGATGCTTCTGTTGAGACTCTCTTTTTACCTGGAATATTGTTCATTATTCCTACAATCATATTAGAGTGGAAAAATGGAGAAACACGTCGTAACCAATATTTTTTATTTGCGAGAGCTTTTTTCACACTATTAGCTTTTTATAATAATCTTGGTTTATTCTTTATTGCTTGTTTTGTTGGTTCTTATATTGAAGTAGTTGGTGTTAATTGGATAAAAAACTGGTTATACATTGATACAATGTCTTACATTTTTCTATCATTTGGCTATTCTTTAATTATCCTCTGTGCAAAGATGATTGTAGATATTATTGCCGGAAACATTATAGAACCGCTTGTTTGGATTTTTTTCATACTTGCTGTCCTTTTTTACTTTATAGACATATTTTATCAACAGAAACGAGTCATTGTAGATAGAAAAAAAGCTGTAGTTGCTGCAGAACAATATTATAAAGAGAATTAAGACATTTGCCTTCTATCCATTATTGCGGTCATCAACAAGCTATTCAAGAACATTCGTAGCTGGAAAAGCTTATTGAGATGATGGGGGACCAACTTCGATCCTAGGGACCTACACCGCTTACTATAGGGGACTCTAGACCGCTATCCTCCAAGCGCATCTAGCAGATCTTAGAGCTGCTCCCGCCAGGACCTCACCCGGTTTGACCTTACTCCTTCTTGTCCTTCCCTTCGGATGGACCTCGGAAACTAAACGCCGAGGGGGACGTTCCTTCATTGTCCATACCACAGCGCTTGTATAAGTATATGAGTCTCAATATGGTCTTCAGCCCACTTACTTCCGAAGAAGTTGCGCACGTGGTTACAGCCGGGTCGCACTCCCCGACCACCTACCATCATCTCACTCGTTTCTTTTCCTACTCACTTTTTTCTTTTTTTCTAATAATTATGACATTTCAATCTTTCATTTTTAATTACTAAAATAAGAATTTGTTTGGTGAATAATTATTCAAAAATCGGAGATTTGGTAAAGTAACATTGAATTGAATTTTAAATAGAATTCAAGAGTCAAGGATAAGATATTATGGATATTACTTAGAATTTAACTCTCTTTGGATGTACATTGAAGATGGACAATTTCTAATTCGAGAGCTTCTGAGGTTGAAAAAACCATTGCTCCTTCGAAGTGAGCAGACTTAAATTCCAACATTAACGTATCTGCTCCATAATTATCGTGTACAGATGAGATTAATTGTTTTATTGGTACTGAACTGACATTTGATGGACTTATGTCAGTAATTTCTACCGGGACAACTCCGCGAAGGTAGTCTAATCTTTTTGCGGATATGAGGTTAATTTCTTTATGTTCATCTAATGAGAAAGGAAAACCTTCCCTCATGATCTTCGAAACCTTCTCTTCTGGATCTACAATTCCCTGAAGGTTCACATTTGGTAAAATTCTAATCTGCCTTTTACCACTTGCATACTCTTCAATTAGTCTCTTCCTTGATTCGATCTTATCTATGAGGGCTTCGTCAAGTGCCAATGAATGAAATTTAACTACATTAATGAATTCACTGGCTGCATCCCATTCATCAGCCATTATTAATCGCAAAAGGGCATTCTTAATCGGTTCACTAGCTAATGTTTTTAATTCATCACCAGTTAACGAAGTAAATAGTAATCTGGCAGCATTCATATAATCCCTAGCAGCTGCCGGATAATTACCCTTTGCATCATGGGCTTTTGCAGATTCCATTAAATCCTCATATTTTTCTTTTACATTGACTCCAGTTTCACCTTCAGTTTTAGCAAGAGCCATCTCCCCGGCTTCTCCTTCTTCTTTCAAAAAGGTTCGAGCTCTTTCAATAGCTTCTTCCAACTGATAAGAGAGTTCTTCTAATCCTTTCTCTTCAACAAATTTCAACACAAATTGAACATTTCGACTATTTCCAACAAGAAGATACCGAACTAGTGCTTGATAAATCGATTGTGC
>JAEOTI010000648.1 GCA_016839955.1 Candidatus Hodarchaeota archaeon
GATTTTGATCTCATGAAAAGAGCTGAACGCATAATATTGCTATGGGAAGGAGAAATAAGAAAAGAATATCGAACCTTTGAAGATTTTCATGAAGAAGAATTAACATGCTGTACAGGTAAAGCACTGGAAAAAACTTTACTGGCAGTGACTCAAGATAATTAATCCACATACAATCGCAAGAAAAAAATGGAATTTGCCACTCCTAAAGAGGAATGACATTCTCTTTAAATACTATATTTAGGTCCTCTAATTCTTTAAGTACGGGATCATAAATTTCTTTGAGTGTGGGAATTTGTACTCCTTTTATTGTAATTTTATCTTCAAGAATAAGCTTTGTGGCAATTGCTGCAGGTAGACTGACCGTTCGAGACATACTGGAGTCACCTGTTGAATCCTGAAGACCGTAATCAATAAGTGTTGATGTTATCTGTTCTTTCCTATCTGGATAAGAAGCAATAAATTTATGGATGAGAATTAACATGTCCCTCTCTCTTTCTTCATAACCTAATTTCTCCATAAATCGAGCAGCAACGAGATCTAAAGGTGTACCTTCATTGATGGTGATTGGGTCGTCACTCAATAATGAGAGCCATTCTATTCGTTCGATGACTTCTGAATCTTTTTCGAGTTGTAACTTATCTGCAACGCCTTGTTTAATATCAATACCAAGTTTGAGATCAATCATCTTACGCAAAAAGTCTGAATATGTGATATTTTCAAAAGATTGTTTGTCTTGAGGATCATCATCTAAAAATCCAAGTTTTCCAATTGCTAGAAGAGTATCACACCACCCAAGATTTCGAATAGTACCTCTAAACATTGTTTTTACTTCTGCAATACCATATAAATCTATGTAGGGCATTGAATTCCGATTTGGATAAGTTTCGAAATCCCCAAGTCCTTCAATTAGCATTGTTTCTTTCTGGCCAAATAGATCCTCTCCTGGAATATCTACTTGTTTTTCATCTTCTAAAAAGCATGCAGAATTCCTACTTGCCATGAGAACTCCCCTAGGACTCCATGATAATTTATAACCATAAGGATTTGTGTTAGCCTCAGGGGCAGGTAAACCACCACAGTAAGATTTGAAACTGTCTATTTTTCCACCATTTTCATGGACAGAGTCAATTATTTTTTGTGCGCTCATATGGTCGATTCCTGGGTCTACGCCTATTTCATTGAGGAGTATAATTTCTGTTTTTTTGGCTTTTTCATCCAAAGCACGCATTGAATCACTTACGTATGATGTTGTGACCATATGGGTTTTTTGACGAATACACTCTTCAGCAATAGCAACATGGTATGTGTATGGAAGTAAACTGATTGCAATATCTGCTTCTGAGATTAATTCAGGTAATTTATCAACATCCTTTGAAATATCAAAAGCAATAGCTTTACCTTTAGGATGCCCATTAATTAAATTCTCGGCCTTGCTCACGGTCCGACTTGCGACTAGAACTTCAATCTCAGGTTGTTCTAGTAAATATCTAGTGATTGGCTTTGCAACTAGTCCTGCTCCGAAAATTAAGGCTTTTTTCATTATTATAAATCCTCCATGCCTTGTATAACAACTTAGAACAAATTGTTATAACGACAACGGCAGTAGTCAGAAAACTTTATATCGATTACAATTTTTCGAGTAAAAACTAAATATAATCTTGTAAATATTGATAATCTGGAGTAAGTTGCCCTTTATGAGTTATCATAGCTTTTTTAATAGGGTCAGGGACGTCCAAATTCTCAAAATTCAAAGATAAATCTTGGTTAACTAATGAGGGAATAAAATCGATTAGTAATTTTCCAAAATAATTTGAAGCCTCAATTGGGAGAAGACCAGGTAGATTATCAATTGCCATTATGGGAATACCTTTCGAATTTATGTCATCAGTAATTGTTCCCTGGTCGGGATGATAAGTATAGAAAGGGTGAACTGGTGTAGAAGGTCGTAAAGTTGCTTCTATAGCTCCTTCAACATCGCAACTTATATCACCAATAATCCGCAGATTAGGTCGTTTTGGGCCTGAAAATATATCTTTAAGATAAGATTTTGTTACTAATCGAGGGTATCGTTTATCCCAGTAATTTCCATTAATTAATATACTCAAATAGGGGATATACTGTTCAAAAACGCCTTTATATTTCTCAGGGTGGTTGTAATAATTTTGCAAGTCAAAATGATTAGTTTCTGAAATTGGTTCTACGATATGCTCTTCCTTAAAGACTACTTTGTAACAGACTTGAGGATCTGGTTTTTGATTAAATAGATCAGATAATTCTTCTGGATCTATAGTTTCAACAGGCAACAAATCATAAATTGATTGGGCACCTTTGGATACATTACCATATCCTGCAAATCCACAAACAAATGGAGTTATTTCAGGAGGTAGTCCTTCTGACTTAATCTTATCTCCTGATAATTTAATTGCATTTTTTGCTGTTTCAAGACTTCTATGTTCTGAAGTTAAACGTATGCTATCAAATGGATTCCTAATCCCTTCAGCGATAAGTCTTTGACCATATCCCCAGAGAGTGATATGCATTCCTGCTAAGCCAGCATAATTCCCAAAAAACAGTAATCGTCTATTGTTAGAATCTACAACCTTTTCATAATCAATGAGGGTAGCTGATTTACTTAGGAAGCTCTTCAACATAGGCATATTGTACGGTTGTCCTTTTATTACATGGGCAAAGAGGAGATATGCTATTCCATCCTTTTGTGCTTCGATAAAAGATGGTGGCATTTCTTTCAAAGCAACAATCACTTTACAGTTGGATATATCCCTAGATACTTTCGCACCAACTTTTTTGTACTCCTCATCAGAAAAAGCTCGAATTTTTGATGGTTGGACCGTTATTTGTATTCCTTGTGTGTCCAGTAGTTCTTTAACATTTTCTGGTGTTAAGGGAGCCCTTCTCTCCCATATATTTTTATCTTCCCGGCGTATTCCTATACAAGCGTTCATTTCAATCCTCTCATGGGTAACGAAGGTCAAACAAAAACAAAATGGGAAAGAAATAAACCTTTTTGATATAACAAAAAGACTCAATTTTTATTGAAAGTTATTTAATTCTTGTTTAATTTAATGAAGAATAATGGTAGGTATTAATTTGATGAAAATTGACTCCTTTAAATTCGGAGAAATTATAATTGAGGGTAAAAAATTTACTAACGATGTAATTATATTTCCAACTTCCGTACAATCTAATTGGTGGCGAGAAGAAGGCCATTGTTTATGTATTGATGATTTAAAAACAGTATTACCTGAAAAACCAGAAGTATTACTTATAGGAACTGGTGATTATGGAGCTATGAAGATTCCAGAACCATTGGTGGAACGTTTGTACTCATTGGGAATGGACTTAATTATTAACATCACTAAAAAAACTTGTAAAATCCATAACTCCATGATTGGTGATCAAAGAAAAATAATTACTGCTCTTCACCTGACATGTTAGTTGAACTAAAGTTTGTGTTTGATGAAAGGTGTTTTTTGGCTCTATTAACTACAAAACGTCTTCCTAGAGCTAAACGAAGACGAAATCTAATTTTTTGAGTAATAGGAAGCAATTTCATCATTATTAAATATGAGTCAATTATACTGTTAATATCCTCAAATTTCTGTGGTCGTAGTTCCATTACGATTGTTCCTTGAAAATTAATGTCTTGAAAGAATTTGAGAATCTTTGATAATGGTAAAGTTCCTTGGTTTAAAGGAAGATGTAAATCCTGATCTTCCATTCCTCCAGAAATATGAACATAACCTCTTTTAGTTGTTAGCTCTTTAAGAAGATGATCAGGAACGTCTAATAGGCTTTCACCGTTAGCAATATACGAATGTGGTATGTCAAAGCAAAATCCAAGATGTTTATTTAATTTGGATTCAACAAGGGTAAAAAAGTCAATAAAATCTCTCCAAGGTTGGTCTGGCATATTTTCAAGGAATATAGGATTGTTAATTTGATTAATTCGTTTTAAGAAAATCTCATTACTTCCATCTGGATCATCAGGAGGATGAACAACAACCCCTTCAACTTTCAAAGGTTGACTGAAAATTTGTAACTGTTTAATAAAGAGATCTGCTTTTTCACCTGAAGTTCCTACACTACTAAGATCATAACCATAATCCAGACAATATGGTGCATGAATGGTAACATTGGGTTTCAATTTGGGAAGCACAGATTCTATATCGTCAAAAACGGATCTGTCAAATTCAATATGGGAAATACCCACCGCATTGGTTAGACGGATCCACGTAGAAGGGGGTATACCTTGAAATTCTTGGATTGTTAAACCAATTTTTACCATCAAGACCACTAAAGAAGTTTGGCCAAATCATTCTCTAACTTTTCTTCTTGATTGTTTTCGTCTCGAGTCAATTGCAGCACCTTTTCGAGATCGAATAATTCTCGAAAGTTTATCGTAGGCTTCATTCATTGCTTTTTCACTTCCAAAAGCAGAGTTCTCAACAGCTAGGGTGTGACCTTTCGAAGAACGAATCCGAACAGCACATTCATATTGCCAAAGTCCTCGTTTTGATTGGTAGGGTGCTTTTTTGAATCGAACATTGATATCTCCTGTCTCCCCAAGAAATCGTGCTTCATGATCAACAAGACGTTGAGCCTTTTCTATAGCAAGGTCCTTAACAAATTGATCTGGCGCACCAGAGACAGCTACCGAATAACCTGTTCCAATGGTTGTCATAATTAAATAATGAAGAATATCTCGAGGCGAAATAGTATTTAAATAAATTTCTGAAGGATCTTCAGATGTCACGACTAGCAAAGGGATGTCAATATCTTTCATTACCCGAATAGCTTCTGAACAAGTCATATCAGGTGAAATAGAAGGCGAATCGCGGATTAATCCATCAATAGACGCTTTAACCCATGAAGCTTCTCTTTTTCCCGCAATGTCTCCAACCGTGGTGGCATATCGTGGTTGTAGTATTTCATGACACAAATCTCGAGCAGTAATGATTCCCTCGACTTGATTCTTTTGATCAATAACTGGTACAACAGATAACGATTGATCACGAACAAGAGAGACGACTTGACCTAAGGTTGCATCACGAAAACAAGTTTTTGGAGTTTTATCGGTAAGAGTGCCAATAGTTGTGTCTTCGAACCCTTCATTTAACATATTCTCTGCTAAGAGAAGATCTGTGAAAACCTGAACAACACGATTGTGAGGGTCTAAAACAGGGATGATCCTAGAATCTCCATCAAGCATTAAGCGGGCTACTTTGATTAAATCTTCATTAACTGAAGAAAGAGTTGGAATCGATCGTGCAAGCGTTTTCAAAGTAGTGCTTGAATTAGCATGCTTCTTTAGCATATCTCGATCCGAAACAATACCGTAGTATGATTTATTTGGTTCGAGAATCAAAAAATGGTCATAACCTTCTTCGAAAAACGGAAGGGCTTTTCCCACTTGGTCACTAAGATCTAATTTTGGAAAATCATCAACTAAAATTGTCAAATTAGTGATATCCTCTTTTCCTGACATTAAAACATCAACTCTTTGACATTTAAACATCAATGCTTTGAACTTAATAGCTCTTCTTGGTTGGTAATTTTTTGAGAGAATTTCTTCTTTTGAAGAACAAAAAATCTTACCAAATGAGTTCTTTATTTTGTTCTGATTTTTCGATAAGCTAAGTAAAATGATGAAAAACCCATCACAACTAGGAATTCATACCAAAGAAACCCAGGAAAACCCTTGTCCTTATTATTTTCATCTGAACCACCTTTAACTAAGTTATAAAGTTCCTTAGCTTCTTCAAAAGCAATCCAGGCATATGGGTAAGCCTGAATATAATCCATCAAATTGTAATTAACCTTTGTAATATATATAGCTAGATCCATATCAGCTTCAGTAGATAAGAAATTAGGCCCTTTTGATCCTTGTAATAAATTTATAGCTTCAGAGTAGTAAAGATCGGCCCATTTGAGAAGAATATCGATCTCTCCGCGACGAACAGCATCAGTAACGAATGATCCAAAGTTATATTCATATACAAGATATGACATGACATCTGCAGTATAATCTGAGACAATACCACTACTATGAGGATGAGCTGCACCTATAGAATGACCAACTTCATGGATAATAGTTTGAGTAAATCCATAGGGACCATTAGTAGCAGTGTCATTGAATAAGTCATCATAATTGTGATTAACTAGAATAAAGGGATTCCAAGAGGCATATACTGAAAGAAGGGAAACATGTCCGCGAGGAACAAATAATGAAATTCCCCATATATTCGGTGTTAAACTGGTTTTATAGGGTATTCCAAAAAGTAAATCACCATCGAATGCAAAGCATAAGGAGGGGATAACAAGGTCTGCACTCCCAAAATCGAGAAAGGGGAGAGAAGAATCTTCTCTAAGGTTGAAAAATTCATTGACAATATAATCATAGACAGATACCAGATCTATGGATCCGATAGGACGACCATCAGAGCGATTACCAGTAACTTCTGTTGCTAAGGATGTGGAATCAGCTAAAAATGAAAAATCTTGAAGAGAATGATATTCGATTGAAACCTGCCAAGAATACCAAGGTAATATTTCTTCAAAAGCATTAACAATCTCTGTTTGATTGATGAAGTCCTGGAGGTCCTCAGGTGTAATTCCTGTGATATTATTAAACATATGAACTTGAATTTCGATTGTAGAGTTTGGACTAAGAAGTTCTATATTGTCTTCATCTTCAATTGTAAATTGCAGAGTTTGATAAGAATTTGGGGTTGAATAAAGGAGATTAGGATGAAAAATGCCAGACTGTAACACCCGGATCCAATCATTAAAATATTGACATATGCGAATCTTATCATGGTCGGTGGATGGATTATATTTCGCTTTGAGCTCCTGAATAGGAGAATTTTGATTTGCATCTTCAAGATGATAAGTGCTAACACTTAGGTCAAGGAAAAACATACGATCATGCCCACCAAAACCAGGCATAAAATGATTCTCAAGAAGGCTACCTGTATCTTGTTCTATCCAAGTATGGTTATACCAATGAGGCCCTAAATTTTCAAAATCCAAGAAATAAAGAATGTACCCATTTTCTGGAGCACTTACGGCTGGGTTTTGTATAAGATAGTCCTCTACTAAGAGGGCTGGGATATAGTATCCTTGGTAAGTTTCCTGTTTACTAAGGACTTCTATTGTATCATTAATTGCAATAGACGAAATATAATCAAATAAAGCAACTTCATAAGAATTGTTTGCAAAGTGATAGGTGAAGTCCCATTGTGCATCAGAAAGTCTCCCAAAATCCCAGTTATCAAGATCAATCGAACAGCTGGAAAAGTAGGTTCCCTGGACAGGAGAATTTACCAAATTTTCTAAAACAGTAATGTCCACAAGTGAGTTGTTTATTCCTATAAAAACGGTTTTTAATTCAGGCTCATAGCTATGGGATCTTATTTTATTAATATTAGTGAAGGATGCTGATGTTTCATGAGAAATTGCATTAATATAGCATAAAAGTATTAGTAATAACATAATTGATTGAAGACGCATAAAGACCTATCACCTAAACCCCATTTTACCGTTTTCTAAGGTAATAAATTGTTATTCTATATATCATGTTTGAATCTTACCAAATGAGAAGCATCCGATAAAAATTATTTCTTTGATTCTAGAATATCTCTTAATATTTTCAACCATTACTTCAAAAAAAAGGATAAATTCTTCGTTGAAAAGATTGATTCTGACAAAAAACTTCTATTTGAAATAAGGAAAAATATAAGAACGATTTACACAATTAAAAAAGGTTAGAAAGATCACCTCACAAAACTTAATTATTTCTTAATTAATTTATTATGAACTCATGAATTTTGTTGGCTAGGTTCATATGATTTAGGATTTTTGTTGGCAGATTGGCACCCCCTTATTTCGGGTGGAACATCTGGATGATATGTCCAAGTATATCTCAATAATATCATTTGGTAAGACAATGTACATTAATATGTTCCAGAGAGTCCAGAGGAAATGAAGGACGCTTCGGGCATAATTTAGTCTATTGAGATTCCTTGTTGAATTATTTGACAAATATAGAATTTCGTCGGACTATTGCGATCAATAGATATCTTACCAAATGAATATGATTGATCTCGTTTTTCACAAAGAAATATGGTCCGGCTTTAAAAACGTCAAATAGCAGTATATAAAACTAAAAAATAGTATGGGTAGCAGAACTCCGCTTATCAGATCCAGAAGGATGTTTTTTTTCAACAAATATATTTCTCCAAAAAAAAGTGCGAGTAATTTTCTTAGCTGAAAAATGAGAAAAGATCAAAGAACAACAACTAGTCATTGGTCATAGGACTAATCTGGATTTCAGGAATTATTTCTAATTGACTTGGTTTCAACCGATAATGCAAGTTTTTCCGGGAACCCCTTCTTTCTAACACATTTTCTTTTGTCAAACGACCTAAATATGTGCTTATTGTTGAAGGGGGGACTTCATCATCTAAATAGTGCCTATAAAGCTCCAGAACCTCTTTACTATCAAACCAACTATGTTTAAGGTATGTTCTGACCAAATGTTTGACTCGTTCCTTTGTTGTCATTTCAGTATAGGACATTTGGGATTGTGAATGGTCGTGTTGGGGGTTCATGGATCCAATAGATTGGTCTTTTAATGCAGGCTGAAGAGCACTTAACACTGTGGAGAGAAACCCTTCAGTGAAAGGAGAATCATCTCCCTCGACTGTCAAAGTAACTTTGTTTCTTCCACGTTGAAATTCAACCTTGACTTTGTTTTCAGTCAATCCGTTTTCTTCCTTTTTCTGTGGATCCATTTATTTTTTTTATAACTTATATTGCACATACTTTTCACAAAGATAAAGGTTCATATTATCTCAGGATTCTTTAGCTAACTCCTTTCCGACAAAATCATATATGAAGGTATTCACACAAACACAAGTAAATACTGTGATCATTGTGAAAGTTATTAAAAAAAACATGTGAAAGATAGCAAAAATTCAACATTTAACTAGTTATCCATTAATAAATAGGCAAATTTCCTTATTTTATATATGTGAAACCCTCTTTTTAGAGATTCATACTGAAGTTGTTTTTCCAATGGAAACAAAGGGGTGTGAAAAACATGTGTTATTATTTAGAAAATAAAATAGACAATGAAAATAGTTTTTTTTCCTTATTATATAGTAATTATCAGCCTTTTTTCTGTGTGAATTTTTTTCATACCTTTTCGAGTTAAAATCAAAAATTCCATCTGAAACAAAGGAGGGGGTGTTATCACATATGTGATATTTATAGTTTGGCGTTCTTTCATGATTTAAAAAATTATTTTTTAATAAAGACATAAATAACTAGTAAATCCATTTCCAAATTGCATTTAATGACTTATTAATTTTGTATTTAGATAAAAAACCAGATTCTATGGTAATCACAATTCTAATGATTGCAGTTCTTCATTCATTTCAAAATTAATTGTAGATTCTTTTCATATCACATTTTTTTAGAATTTTTCAGAACATTCAGCATTTCCCTCCTAATTGGGAATATTATTTTAAGTGATTCAGAGAGAAACCAATTGGGAGCGTCTCTATGAATAAGCTTACACTAATTATAGGCTGTATACTCTTGGTCTCACTTGGACTGCTTACTAATTCTCCGACACAAGCAAAAATTTATTACGAAGCGGGTGTTGGTGACGTTCTTGGCGTTGAATACCAACGATATGAAGGTGATGCTACTCCTAAAGATAGCGGAACATTAACTGTATTTTGTAGCGAAGAAGTAATTCCCACGAACCTTAAAGATCAATATCCTGACGCAATCAATGTCGTTCGTGGATTTTGGAATGCTATTGTTGGTGGCAATACAACTGCAAAGAGCTACTGGCCACCTATGAAAGAAGGCGACAAGAAAGAATGGGTTATTGTTCATAAAGACGATGGTTATACCGATACTGGGCATCCATTATATGATCAAACTCTCTATTTCGATATTGAGTTAATTACTATCTTCCACGATGAAGTCGTAGAACCATTAGGAAACCCCGATAGAGATGACCCTTGGGGATTTGATGACCTTCTTAATATTCCCTTTATTCTTCCTTTACTTGGTCTTATAGCAATTGGAGTCATTTCTTTCGTAGCGTATAAAATGCATGGGAAGACTCATACCTATCTTCGTTCTCGTGTTCATTGTGGTTGTGCAGCAATTGCAACTATGGAATGCACTCGTTGTTTTTCCAAATCATGTCGAGAATGTTTCTTAAAACATGGTGGCTGTGCTTCCTGTGGTTCAAACAAGATGACTCCAATCAAATGAGCTTCAGAAATTCTTTGAATGTTCGTGATTCTTTTGGATATTTCCCCAAACCAACGAACTGCATTAGAACAAGGTAAATTTGAGCTGTTGGAAGAAACATACGAATATATCTCAATCCAAAAATTAGAAAATGATCTATTTCGAACTCAGTTACTTCCTTTATTATCTAAGGAAGATTTTGTGCTAATAGGTAAAACACAATACACTGTTATTCTTTCCCCAGAAACTTCTTTGGTCTCTTTTTTAGAGATTCTACAAAACCAAAAAACAAGCATTATGTATCAAACATCAGTAGCAATATTTGTTGCGTGGTTCCCAGAAAGTGCGATTGATGTTCCAGGGCTTTTAGTTTCGATATACAAAGGTCTAGCGAAGCGAACACTTTCCTTAGTTTGTACTTTCACCCTCCATACTACAGCATATTATGTAGTTCATGAAGAAGATCGAGATGATTTTTTAGATGTTTTTTACCTTGTTATCGAAGATGTTCGGGATCAATATGAGTTAATTTAAAAAAAAAGTTATTTTGAAAGGTTAATTAATAATTGCGGATCATCAGTAAAAATCCCATCAACCCCATTTTGGATAAGCTTTTTCATAATTTTTTGATTATTTACCGTCCAGACCATTATTGAGATACCTTTATCATGACTTTTTTGTATGAATTTTGGTGTTACAAGTCCAAAACTCCTTTTCTTCCGTTCTACCGTTAATGGTACCTCAAAAACATTATATTTTGGTCGAAGTAATTTTGTAAGGCGAAATTTCATTGTGTATAGAAAATTTTTGATCTCTTTAGGTCCCGCAGCAGTTAATACATCTGGTTTTAACTTCCGAAAATTTCTAATTTGATGATCATGAAATGATCCAATTATTACGAGATCTTCACGTTCATATTCTTCAATTAGGGATACTAGAGCAGTAACTGCTACAGATTGAGGATTTTTTATATCTATATTCAGGGGAATGTTAGTGAATTTAGTAAATACTTCTCGAAGTGTTGGAATCTCCATTTTTTTCCCACGAAAAGGATGAGAAATCCCATTATCTGGTGAAAAATGGTATCCAGCATCTAAATCCTTCAATTGCTTAAGAGAATACTGTGAGAGAGGTCCACTTCCATTTGTTGTTCGTTCTAATGTTTCATCATGAAACACGACTAAATGATCATCAGATGTTAATCGTGCATCAACTTCTAAGACGTCAACCCCTAATTTTGCTGCATCTTCTAAAGAAGAAAGAGTATTCTCAGGAAAAAGTGCTTGATTACCACGATGAGCTATAACAAGTGGTGTCTTCTGATTTAATAGCCTATCTTTCAATTTCTTAGTCAAATCACAACACCTGGAAAAGGTATAAAATTTCTACAACAAAAAAAATTCCTGAAAAACTTCAATTTGAAAAAACTGATTAATCATTTCTAGATGGGTTTGTAATTAATGTCGTCAGGATTCTGCAATA
>JAEOTI010000649.1 GCA_016839955.1 Candidatus Hodarchaeota archaeon
AAAGATCGGTTACATAAATCTTCTCGATTTGTAATTGATTGGTGTCTCCAAAACAACATTGATACATTAATAGTAGGGTATAATAAGAACTGGAAACAACACATCAATATTGGTAAACGAAACAACCAGCATTTCGTAAACATACCGTTCTACATGTTAGTTAAGCAATTTGAGTATAAATGTGCAGATGAAGGTCTTAATTTCATTACAACGATGGAAAATTACACCTCTAAATGTTCCTTTCTTGATAATGAGCCAATTCAGAAACGTGTCAAGTATCGAGGGAAACGAATTAGGAGAGGGCTGTATCAGTCGTCTACTGGCACATTGATTAATGCAGATGTGAACGGAGCATATAATATCCTGAAAAAAGTAGTTCCCAACGCTTTTGTTGAGGGAATAGAGGGTGTCGGGTTACACCCTAAACGAATTGAACTCTTCATTTGAAAACAAATGAATCATTTGACTCATTTGTTGTAACCTTAACTTCATTGTCTCGGTGAGTTTTCATCCGGAATTGAAATTCATTGTTGAAAAGAATTAGTCATTTTTTATTTCTAGATTTTTATTTATCACACTCAATAAATGATCGTGAGTAAAGGGTTTAATGATATAATCATTAGCCCCTGTATCTAAAGCGATTTGGATATCCTTTCGGTCACTCTTAGCTGAAAAAATGACAATAGGAACCTGTGCAATTCTAGGATTTGGGTTAGAACGAATCATTTTACAGACATCCAAACCATCTAAACTCGGCATTTTTAAATCGAGAAGAATCAAATCAGGTTTGACTTCGTATAAGGTCTGCAATGCTTTTATAGCATTTGTAGTAGTAGCTACAAAGAAGGACTCAGACAGAAGGATTTCTAGTAGTTCACAAGTATCTAACTCATCGTCAATGACTAGAATTGTTGGTTTGGATGACAAAAAAATAACCTACTTCAATCTTATTTGGTCCAACCTGTGTTATTAAGAAAATAAATTTGTAAATGCCCAAACAGGATTTTGGAAAATGAGATTATGAATCTATTTTTTGAAAATTAAACCTTATTTTTGATTAAAAGTGGATTTATTTTTAATTATCAACGAGTAACTGGCAATATTTTTGTAGCTACTCCAACTTGGGTTTAAAAAAGTCCTTATCATTCTCACTGGTTAGAAAAAGGAATAAAAAATATCTATAGGAGGATATGATGAAAATTAGATTCAGAACTCCTAGAATCATTGATATTTGAACATTGATAAGTAGCATAAAAAGATCGAATTATTGCTCCTTGGCATAACGGTTTTTCATTCATGGGTGGCAATGTTGAGTAGTAAGTCTCTTGCTGATGAATTTCCACTTAGATTTCCTTCATTATTAATTGAGACAATCATTCTCGGCATTCTAATTGGTTATGGTGTGATCACTTTTGTTACAGATGATCCTATGATTTTTATTATAGAGGGAATTATTTTAGTTGTAATTGCAATTCTTTTTGAACTAATTTTTGGACTCCGTACAACAACTGAAGAAACACTTGCCTCAAGTGGGGTCCATCTATCTGCAAGTGGAATAGAAATCCCAAAAGATGTATCATTAATTGACAAAAAATTGTCCCGTAATATAACAAAAGCCTTTCTGTTAAGTGCAGTCGTATTAATACTTTTAGCGGAATCAGGAACATCAGAAAATAAGGTAGTCACACAAATATCTCAAATTACACTCCTAGTAGTTATTTTGAGTATACCTTTCTCTGTTTTTTTTGGGATCGTACAAATTTTTAGAAATCCTAAGGTGTCTACTTCCCGTGTATTTGATGCATACATAAGTGGATCAACTATATTTCTTGGAATTCCCCTGGCAGTATTACTCTTTTTCCTTATTGGATCTATGGTAGTCCTATTTTTTATTTCCCCTGAAGAAAACCCCACTGAAATTCTAATAACTACAATTCTTGTCTCTATAATCATAATGTTTATTCTTCAAATAGGATATATTGTAAATGTACTTCGAAATACTGCAGAATATCATGGAATGTCTGTATCGCAATATCTTGTATTTAAAATGTCTCATCAAGAGAAGGAACGAATTAAAGAGGCAAAGAAAGCCCGAGCCCAACATGTTGATAAACTCTATGAGAAATTACCAACAATAAAACAAAAGGTAAGACCCTGGGATAGGAAGGCACCAACACCATATCAACCAATTGATATGAATCAATATGAATATGATGTAACTAAATCGCCGCTTAGGACACTATTAACTGAATTTGGTCCTGCAATATTAGGAATCATAGTTGCAGATATTGTTCTCGCATTATTTTTTATAGTCCTTTCAGGGTTAAGTTAAGACCCTTTTATCCCTAAATTATCACCCTGAGAAGCCAAGATGAATGAAAAATGGAGGAATTTCTTGTTGCAAGTAGGAGAGAATGAAAATAATTCTACAAAAGAAGAATTGAAGAATAAGACGAAGTCAGAAACAACAAAACAAGACGAAGACAAATCCCCAAGAAAACTGTATAGTTTTTCCTGTCAGAAATCCGGACAATGTTGTCAAACAAGCTTATTACCTGTAATGGTGACTTTTACAGACATTAAGCTTTGGACGACTAAAGGGGCCTTAACAGCGGTTTTTCCTCACATAGAAATAAAGTTTGAGGAGAAAAAATTACCTCAACTTATTCTTCAAAACTATGATAAAGAAAATAACCCGATTGAAGGTTGCCCCATGTATGATACTACTAACAAAATCTGTAAAATCTATCACAGCATGCCTACATGGTGTAAGACCTTTCCTTTAGTTTTTGATGGCAAAAATTACAAAGTGTCCGATAAATCTTGTCCTGGGTTAGGAAAAGGCGAAATGACTAAGGATTTACTAATTAACGCCAGAGATGATGCTAAACAAGCTTTTAATGCGCAAGTCGAAACTAATCTCATTCTTCCAACGCTTAATGCGTTGTGGACCAAGAATTTACTTCGAATGCAAGATCAAGCCCTGAAAAACTTATCCCCTGAAGATCAACAGCAAATTGAAAATATTTTTAGCAAAAAGCAGGAAAAACCAACATAATTGAAGTTCTAAAT
>JAEOTI010000088.1 GCA_016839955.1 Candidatus Hodarchaeota archaeon
CATCATAATAAACTAAGGTTGATTGTTGTTTAGCTGCGATATAAGCCCCAAAGAGAGGTTCGAGGTTTAGGTTAAATTCTGAAGAGACAGCTTCAGCAATAGTATTTCCATGTGAAATTGCGTTGGCGTAACTCTCACCTTCAAACACTAAGAACAGTGTAGCACCGTCTCGAAACTCCCACACTGGACCTATCCAATAACGATCCCAATCATCCTGCTCACTGACTACAAAAACGAACGTTATAAGATTGTTAAATTCAGTAGCCGACAGATCATAAGGTACAGTAACAGTTCCACCAAAGAAGCCAACTTGGGTAATAATTGCGTCCCCTTCACCAGCCATCATTTCAACATGTTCATGGAAAAAGCCAGTGGGTAGAGTTGTATCTTGCGCTCCTAGTAATTCACTTCGATCCTTGAGAAACAAGTTGCTGGCATCTCCTGAAGCCACAGAAGAAACCATGATCAATGTAGCTAGGAGTACCATCCCAAATCTTGTAGATTTTGTAAATTTCAAGATTTTTACTCACCATATTAATTTTTTTAGAGAAATTTGGAAGAAAAATGGTATCTTCAAATTTCTCAGGAAGAATTTATGCTTATGAACGCCTAGTAACGCCAGGTTAAATGGAAATGCTTTCAAAAGACTAGAAACATGAGTTTCAACGACCCTAGAGACTGTCAATTTTTCATATCACCACCATCATACAAATCCAATCACCAAACTACTGGTTGCAATAAGGATATACATGGTAACAATCCCTACTAAGAGGGCTTTTTCAATCTTAATCTCAAAAATCACTGAAAGAGCTTGTGTTAAGAGAATCAAAACCCAGAGTTGTAAAACTGTTGCCAAAATAGTTGTAAATTCCGGTTCATTAAACCCAATAATCTGAATAATGGGAAGTAATACTAAAGGAATCATAGAAAATGGAACAATTGCAAAAATGAGAACAATTTCCATCTCGTCACGTGGATGAGAAGTCATTATTTTCGATACAACTGAAAGAATAACTGCAAGAGATATCCATCCTACAAATACAGAGACTATAGCAAATATAAGATCTAATGCTTCCTGATCAAAGAAAAAACCTATCATTTTGACTTCAGAATTAGCTAATAAATACCCAAAGATGAGAAATAACACAATAGCCTCTACTATAGTATGATAAGGAGAATTTTCAACTATTTGGAATAATCGTTTTGGAGCAATTACATTGATAACACGGATAATAGGTGTTGGTAAGGCTTGCTTACGAAATTCAGATATATCAAAATCCTCTTGAGTTGTAGTAAGTACTCGATAAGCAAGCCATCCAGTATCGGTAAGACCCCATTGTTTTTCTGTATCTTGGACAACTAGATCTCCTAAAATCCGAAGATGATGATATAAAGTCCCAGTTTGACATGCTAGTTCTTGTTGTAGTTCAGTAAAACCTGCAGGGGCATCTGCTAGAAATATCAACAATTTTCGTCGAAATTCGTGTGCGAGAGCTTTAAAGACTGCAGTAGTCATCGTTTCTTCAGTAGTCATCGTTTCTGACTCGCACGTCTATTTTTTGTTTGGCCTTATTGTATTGCCCAAAAGCGTATTTTAATGAAAGACTAATAATTTCTTCAAAGATTGAACAAATAGCATATCTCTTGTGTTAATAAAAGTTGATAGAGTATTTTCATAAATATGGTTTATCAAATGGGTCAAAAAGAGTGAGGTGAAGATGAATGTCAAACGAAATAAAAATCCGAATTGAGAACCTCACGAAATATTATGGTTCAACACGAGGTATAGAAGGCTTAACTTTAGAAATTAAAGGTGGAGAAATCTTCGGGTTCCTTGGAGAAAATGGATCAGGGAAAACCACTACTATTCGCTGCATGATGAATATTCTACTACCCACCAAAGGTGAAATATACATTAATGGTGGGATGGTTAGCAGAAAAAACCCTCAACTACGAGAAAAGATAGGTTATATACCGGGTGAAGTTCTTCTTCCTGAAAATTATACGGTAAAAGAATTTCTTAGTTATATAGGTAGTATGCGAAAACAACCGTCTATAAAATTATCTTCTCTTATAGAACGATTTAATTTACCTCTGAAAAAGAAGATTGGAGATCTTTCTAAAGGGAACAAACAAAAAGTTGGGATAATCCAGGCATTTATGCATGATCCTGAAGTTTTAATTCTGGATGAGCCCTCTTCTGGATTAGATCCTCTTTTACAACAAGAGTTCTATGAACTTGTTTTAGAAGAGAAAAAACGTGGTAAAACTATTTTTTTTAGTAGTCACAACTTAGATGAAGTCCAACGCATTTGTGACCGTGTTGGTATTCTAAAAGACGGTTTTTTAGTTAGTATTGAAGATATTGACAGTCTTAGTAAAAATGTTCCCCGAATACTTGAAGTACGATTAGGAAATAATGATAAAGAGTTACTCAAGATATTTGAAGACCGAGTTGTAGATATAATTGAAGATCGAGTTCGAATTTTGGTAAAACAGCAAGATTCGATCAAAAAAATACTTGAAAAACTAATACCACTTGATCCATCAGAGTTATCTTATCCTCCTGCCAGTCTCGAAGAATACTTCCTTCAGTTTTATGGCCATAAAACGGAGGAAACTTCAAAATGAAGGTCATTTCTCGGTATTATCTTCATTTACGGAGATATTATTTACTAGTTTTAATCCCTGCACTTTTTTTTGGTTTAATGTTTCTCTCCATCATGGTTTTGTATCCTGGTGAGGAAACGTTAGAATCTTATATCTCATTATCGGAAGAAGGAACATTTAAAGCAGTTTTAGGGACATTAGATGTTGAAAATCCAGGCTTTTTCTTCTGGGTGACACTTTATTCTTCGATGATGCTTGTTATGTATATTCCAATAGCAGGGATCTTTTTGGGAGGAAATATTCTTCCTTTAAAAGAAAAGGAAGGTAAGGAAATTATTTTTACTACTCCTCAATCTGTCCGAAATCACTTTCTTGAAAACTCTTTACTCACTTTTGTCCTCTTATGGGCAATTGTTATCCCTGCGTATCTTATAACGGTAGTTTCAATCTATGTTTACGATGCGATGGACACATTAGAGAATGTTACCATTGGTTTTGTAATTGCTATTTTTCTTTCCACAGTTTTTGTTTACCTTACGGCTTTTGGAAGTACATTAACCTTTTCAAAGAATACAGGTTATCTCTTGGGTGGTGGTTTCCTTATTTTTTCTTTTATAGGGCAAATGTTGGCAAATAGCCAAGAAAATGATTTTTATGGTGAACTTAGCCTTTTTTATCGTGCAAAAGGTTTCCAAAATAGTTTCAAAGGGGTATGGGACTTAGAATTTTTTGCACTCTGCTGTTTGTTGTCTTTTTTACTTATTATGGGATCATTTCTAATTCTTTCTTCATCAGATTACGTTGCAAAAGACCTTCCCATTTTTAGAGATTCTCCTGATTCAGAAAAAACAATGAAAGGACAAGGATTAATCCGAAAAATTACAAACAATGTACAAAAACCTGTTCAAACGGTTCTCGGAAAAATAGGCTGGCGTTATCCTGCAATTCGTGATCAATTTCATTCAAATGCTTTGATCTTCGCTGCATGTGCACTTTTCACGACTTTTATTACAGTGATTGTAGTCTTAAACTATCCTGGTGAAGCTGATACGGAAGAATTAGTCTCAGGTTTTCAACATCCAATTTTTACAGCATCGATGTTTGGACGTGATCTCCACGGTGATTTGGAAAGTTTTCTTTCTTATGAAATCTTTGCATTTGGTTGGACATTCTTTGGAATATTCCTGCTTATTGCTGTCAATAATTTAATCAATCGAGACTACAAACAATACGCTGATATTACCTGGCAGCTACCTCGTACTCCCTCCGAGGTTATATTCAAGAGAACAATTGCTGCAGTGATTTATTATGGTCTCATTTTTGCTTTGAACCTCATTGGTCTGGTTATAGCTCTTCTAATAATGAATTATGAGGTGAACATGACTAATGTTATCCTAGCATTTGTTTTAGCTGCATGGGCTTATTGTATTATTATGGTGTTCTTTATTGCAGTATCACTTATTCCTTCCTTTAAACACACTCAAAAAGTCCTATTCGTAGGATATGGCTTAGCAGTCCTAATTCTCTTTGTGGCTTTTATGTTAGACGCATCGTGGTTACGGTACTTGAGCCCATTCGGCTATTTTGACATTGTAGGTGTTCTTCTCGGAGATATCGAAGCATCGACTGTTTTAATTGAAGGGTTAATTTTCACAACAATTGCCATTGCTTTTTATATTATCATTCTCCGAGTGAGACTACCAACAAAAGACCTGGTATAACTAAACCAGCATTCATTTTTTTATCTTAGAAGATTAGGTTTTCGTTTTATTTGAATTAATTTCTTGATATCGCTAGTTTTGTCAATCTCAGTCAATCTAATCCATAACCAACGACCATCATGTAATTGATTTGATCCCTCAAGTAATCTACGAGTTTCAGAGCTCAAATCGTCACGAATATCAAGCGCTTTCTCCGCTTCTTTTTTTCCAAGGGTTACTAAAACTGTGAAGCTTCCTTTTTCAGGAAAAAATGAACAGAGAGTCTTGCCACTCTTCCGGTAGCGGACAGTCCAACCATATTTAGCACCATAAAAGACGATCTCTGGAGTAAAATCATAATTGTCCTCGACAAATTGTTTTAATTCTAACCATGCTTCTTTGTGTTCAGTTCCAATATATTTCTTAATTGATTCGTCTGTGGGTTTCTGTTCTTTGTCAAATATCCTTTCAAATCGTGATTCCATCATTTTGTACCTACTTTAAACTCCATTTAACAAGATTATTCTTATTTTCTATATTCGTTATGAATTTATGTCAAATCAACAATTGTCTTCGAGATTAAAATAGTATTTTTCTTCCAGATTAAGAATGTTTATTAATTAGTGAAATTCATATCATTAGTTGAAACTTAATTCGAATGTTCTCAAAATCTATTTCGGCATGAGAACTATTCTGGATTAGTGAAAGGCCCAACAAGAGTTAATTCTGAAGGGAAGAGCGAGCTAGTCAAAGTGATGGCAAAAAATTTAACAGAAACGGACGCTATAATGCTGGAACAACTAGGTTACCAAGAACATATAGTCCAATCTGTACTCGAGTTTCTTCAGACCAATCCAGGTCAATTTTTTACTTTGAAAGACATTTCTAAACGACTAATGATCCAAGAATCACAGTTGGACGATCTCATTCAAAAATTAGTTATTCGAAAGTATGTCTTATCAACAAAAGGCACAAAGAATATCGTACCAATCCAATATTATTGGAGTGAAGAGGATCCCTTTTCTTCTCCAAATGAACCATTTATTCCGTCTATAACCATTCGAACAACCCTTGAAGCAATAGTATTTGACAAAGGTTTCTTTTTACATTTTTCAAAGAAATATCAATCGATGTTATCAGATTTTAAATGGCCAGTGGCTCCCACTCTCTTCCTTTATACAGCAGACACCTTCCAGATCCCAAAAGAGGTTGTAGATTTTGGTTTAACTAGTTGGTCTGATATTGAACCAAGTTTGTTGAAGAGGAACCGAATCTCAACAGGAAGCATCATTCCATTAGCTATTGGTCTGTTCTTTTATGTAATTCAAAAGAAAGGAATTTCTATTGGAAATCGTGACATCTCCCGAATCACCGGTGTAAATTCTGACAGATTCAAATATTATGCCACAAGAATAAGTGCGTTGCATAGTTAAAATTCAATTATGATGCTGATTGAACAAAAGACTGGACTTTCTGAATATAATTTAATACTTCTTGTAGTTCTGTCTTTCCTACATCCTTAACTGATTTCTTACTAAGTTTAAGTCTTTTTATTTGTTCTTTGACTCTTTTAAGTTCCTCTTGTGAGCGGAGAGATACCAATTGTAACCCTAATTCTATTGCCATTAAGTCTGCCCGTTTAAAAAGCTCAACAGCGTTATCAAA
Source organism: Candidatus Hodarchaeota archaeon (assembly GCA_016839955.1). The sequence goes on from JAEOTI010000088.1 coordinate 5,976, forward strand.
ATCAAAAATTGCCTTGCTTAAGAGTCCTTGAACGAGCAATGATTCAGCATAGATTCCGTGAAGTTTTTCTTGTTTGCAAATTTTTTCTAATTCTAACAAAAGAGTTTCACAATTCTTAATTTCATCGAAATTTTCAGAGAATAGATATAGTTGAAGGAGAATCTCTATTTGGACGAAAATACCTTCTATGAATAATTCGAAATGTGGAATTTCCTCAGCAAGATTCTTCGCTTTCTTAATATGAGTTAAGGCTTTTCCTAACTCGCTTTGCTTCAGTTTAACAATTCCTAATGCAAGCTGATTCCGGATTTTTATATCAGATTGGGTATATTTCTGTGCTAATTCTTCTAGTCTCTCTATTTCATCCTCAACTTTGCTAAGAGAATCTTGCATTAATTTAATTTGTAATAATCGGTGGTAAGATTCTGCGATATCCTGAGGGTCTCCCACTTGTTCACTAAAAATTAAAGCTCTCTGATAAAAATCTTTGGCTTGATTCATTCTCCCTTGTTGCCAAAAAACTCGACCTAAATTGTTTAACGTAAATGCAATGTCTTGCGGGTTATTAATCTCCTCGTTTAAAGCAAGGGCTTTAGTTAGAACTTCTTCAGCTTGTTTTATTTGACCCTGTTGACCATATATTTTTCCAAGGTTGTTTAATGTTAGAGCAATATCTTGAGGGTTATTTATCTCTTCTTTAATCTCTAACGCTTGGATATGCATATCTTCCGCTAATTTAAGTTTACCTTGCTGAAAATAAACTAAACCTAAATTATTTAATGACACAGCAATAAATTTTGGTTCAGAACCTTCTTTTCTAATTTCAAGACACTGTTTATGAATTTCATCTGCCCGATCAAGGTCACCTTTTTGCCAATAAATCAATCCTAAATTACTTAGCGACCCAGCTATATTTTGTTTGTTACCAGTTTGTTTTCTTTTTGAAAGAGCTTTTAGATAATATTCTTCAGCCTTATCAAGGTCACCCCGATACCAATAAATGATACCTAAGTGGTTTAATGCATTTCCTTCCCCAACAATTATATTTGGTGGTTCTTTTGCTAGTTGAAATGCTTCAATCGCCTTACGTTCTGCTTTTTCTAACTGTCCCAAACGCCACATACAATTACTTTGCATATTCAATATTGTTGTTAGTGTTTGTCTATCTGATTCATCTATGTGAACAAAATATTCTTCTAATAATTTAAAAGCTTCAATAAACTTACCTATCTTAATTAAATCCTTCGAGGTTTCAATTGGATGAACGGATGACATAACAAACTCACTAGGAAAGAGGATTAATATCAATAATTATTCTGGTTTTACAACATTAATGGTGAGCCATTTGCTTCCTATGTTTTTTCACTTTCATTTTATTAGAATGTATGGTTTCAACATATTCTTCTAATTCAATCCCTTCCACAATCTCCTCAGCCGCTCGGACTCCTTGATGAGCATAATAGGTTTTATAAAGGTCGGTATAAACACCTTCTCTTGCGATTAATTCCTCATGAGTTCCGGATTCGATTAATTTTCCATTTTCCAATACGATTATCCGATTGACATCTCGTATTGTCGATAAACGATGAGCAATGACTATTGTGGTTCGACCTTCAAATAATTTGTTTTGAGCGATCTGAACTAAGCTTTCACTATAAGCGTCTAGACGAGAAGTTGCTTCGTCCAAAACAAGGATTTTTGGATCACTAATCATGGCTCGAGCGATTGTAATCATCTGTTTCTGACCAGCTGAAAGAGATTTACCACTTTCAGATAATATTGTTTGATAGCCTTGAGGTAGCGCATCGATAAACTGGTCAGCACCTATTAATTCACAAATTTGAATAATATCTTCATCTGTTGCGGTGGGACGACCATAACGAATGTTATCAACGACAGTCGATGCAAAAAGATATGGTTCTTGGGAAATCAAACTGATTTTCTTGTGGATAGAATCAAGAGTTACTGATCGAAGATCCTGGTTTCCAATTAAAATAACTCCAGAATCCGGATCATAAAACCTCATTAGAAGAGCAGTTATGGTAGTTTTACCTGCACCAGTATGACCTACAATTGCAACCTTTTCACCTGCATGGATATTGAATGAAATATCTTTGAGAACTTCAGACCCTTCTACGTAACTAAACGTTAGATTCTGTAAATCTATTGAAGGGTTTGAAACATCTAGTTCTACTGCATCAGTTCTATTTATAACTGCAGATTTAGCTTCGAGGACATCTACTAACCGATCCATTGCAGCTAAAGATGCTTGAAGTTGTGTCCAATAGTTTGCAAGATGAATAACTGGTCTAAGGAATCGTTGAACCATCAATGTGCCGATATAGATCATTCCAATTGTCATTGTACTATTTTCAGATGAAATATATCCACCTACAAAAAGAGTAGAAGCAACCATCAAGGTGGAGATCATTGAAATTGTGGGCATTATTAACATGAAAACAACGCCTAATTGTTTGAAATATCCATATGTCTCGTAATTGAGGTCCCGAATCTCTTTTGAGGTCCATTCTTCACGATTAAATGATTTAGCAATTGCGACACCTGCTAAACTTTCTGCTAATTTTCCAGAAACTCTGCCATAGGCACCACGAACTTTTAACATTGTACGCTTACCAATTCCCCCAATAACAATTGTTATAATGAAAGCAACTGGAATAGAAAGAAGAGAAATTAAGGCGAAAGACCAATTAAGCATTAATAGTACTAAGAAGGTTCCTAACACGAGTAACAACTGTGTGGAGCCAGTTGTAACTATTCCAAGTCCGGTTGCTAACTCTTCTGTATCATTAATGACTCTTGATGTTACTTCCCCAGAATCATTTGTATGGTGGTAGTTCATGTCCGCTTCAACAAGGTGGTCAAAAACATCTGCTCGAATATCATGCAGAAATCGTGTTCGGACATTAGCAGTGAACCAATCATTAAAGGACTGGAAAATCCACACACTTATAGATATTAATAGGAAAAGTAAAATTAGATTGTCAACAGAAAGGAAAGCTTTCTCTTTTGTAACATTATCAATAGCTACACCAATAATAATTGGAGTTAAGGTAGCTGCGATCGTGTAGACGAGAATAATGATTGAAATTAATATCAATTTTTTCTTGTATTTAGACAAATATCCCCAAAAAGAACCAAGGAGTCGTTTTGTGGGTCGTGTTCGGGATTTTTCACTTAAATGCCCTCGCATTATCCCTCCAGGTCCTCTTCCGTGTGACATTAGAAGCTACCTCCCTCTAGAAGTTGTTCAGACTTAGGAAGTAATTCAAAAATTCGGTGATATTCTGGACATGAACTCATTAACATCTTGTGAGTTCCAGAAGCTAAGATCTCACCCTTTTCTAATAAAATAATGAGGTCTGCTCTAACAAGTGTTGATAGACGTTGAGTAACATTGATAGAGGTTCGATTTTTTAATAATTGATCTAAAGCACGTTGAAGAAGTAATTCAGTCTTTGAATCAACAGCAGATACGGCATCATCTAAGAGCAGAATTTCTGGTGAGGCAAGTAAGGCTCTAGCAATAGCTAATCGTTGTCTTTGTCCCCCAGAGAGGGTTACTCCTCGTTCACCAATGATTGTGTCATATTTCTGGGGAAGTGTTTCAATGAATC
>JAEOTI010000650.1 GCA_016839955.1 Candidatus Hodarchaeota archaeon
CTCTATACTTACTAATGATTGTTTTGACTTTTTTAATCTTCTCGTCGCTGGATAATGCTTTTATTTTTCTAATAAAACGCGCTGGGTTACCTGCATATATAGCATTGCCTTCTAAATTTTTTGTTACCACGCTATGAGCACCAATAACTGCGTTTTGTCCAATTGTTACCCCCATCATTATTAAAGACCTATAACCAATAATAACACCATCTGAAATTGAAATTCCAGCAAATTCTGCTGGAAACCCATCTAAGACGGATAACCAGAAACCGTGAGTAATCATATCAACCTCTCCACTTAATCCAACATCATTTCCAATTGTCACTTCTTCACATACATTTATGAAATTATTATGTATAGTACACCTATCTCCAATTGTCAAATTAGCATTTGGATGATTTACTCCTCCTCCTCCAATTTTTAAGCCCGAAGAATGAAATAAATCATCTCCAAAACTAATGTTGTTCCCTCTGATAACTACATCATCACCCAACCTACTTCTATCACCAATCGAAAATCTCCCTTTTATTTTAACATTGATATTATTACCAAAAGTCACAGCTTCTCCAATATCAATCTGTTTTGCCTGAATAAAGATTCTTTTCTCTTTATCTTTCATTATCATAAAATTCACTCGCTTTCATTATCCGTCTTAATATAAAATTGGCTTATTTTTGTATCTTTTTGATTTACAGTGAGATATTTCCAATGGCTATTGTATCGTGAGTAAAGAAAAAAATAATTATAATTACTAAATTATTGAGTATTAGGGATCCAGGTGAGCCTATCTGATAACAAACTATTTTTAACGAGCTCTTTGTATGTACTATTCACGCTAATCTCTTTTTCTACCTTTTTCAAGTAATTAAGAGTTAATTCTTGGATGATCGGTAAATAATCATCTCCTCGTTTCGTGAAATGAGAAGGATGAAAGACAATTTGCAGCACATTATCATCAGCTCTTTGAATGAATTCATATGGATCCATTCTAAATTTCATTCTAGAGTCTGAAAGATAAATATCTTTGTTAAATATAAGGTCAGAATAAGCATTTTTGTACTCAGCAAAAATTGGATATTCCCCAGTTACAGAAGGATTATGTAAACTTACAGATTCTAGATTTTGATCAGTAATTGATTCTAGAATTGAAAATTCCTGTTTTAATTTCGTTAATAATTCATGATGGGATGCAACTTTATATACCGATGGATCAAAATGTAAACCTACTTCAAAATCATTTTTAGTAAGGTATTTCAGTATTTCTCGATTTTCTATAGACATTGGATTATAAAAAGATGATGTTAGTCTAATGAAAAAGCTTGATCTAATGCCAATTTCTTCCTGTATCTCTGCAATGTTTCTTGCAGCTTCGAGACTAAAGTCAACATCATATCTAAGAATTATCCCTGGCTCACTGTTCCAATCCTTAAGTTTATGTATCTTATATTTCTTATGAATGTTTTCTAAGAATTTTTTATGCTCATAATAAGTAAAAAGCAAGTTTTTCGTTTCTCCATTTCTTGTACTATAATGCCTTTTCATGAAGTATGAAGTTTGATTAATGCTAATAGCAGTAGAATAATATCAAAAACAACAAGATTTTAGTTATTTTAACCTTTATTAAAGCCTGAATGAAGTTTTGTTATTAATTATCATTTAGTTATCCTTAATTCTAAAGCAAATTACATATAAAAACCACCATTTAGATGTATTATTTGACCAGTTAAATAACTTGCAGCTTCAGATGCCAAAAACAAAGCTGTATTCTCCACTTCCTCCAAATTACCGAAACGTCCCATGGGGATTTGTTTTAATATTGCTTCTTGAACTTCTTTCGGTAATCTTTTCAACATCCCTGTTTCAAAATATCCCAATGTCAAAGCATTTACTGTGATTTTCTTCATTGCTACTTCCTTAGCAACCGCTTTTGTAAAACCAAAGATACCAGATTTAGCAGCTGAATAGTTTGAAGTTCCAAAGATGCCAACTTGACCCACAACTGATGAGATATTAATTATTCTTCCATAATCTTGTTCTCGCATGTGCTTTATAACCGCTTTTGTACAATTAAAAGTTCCTTTGAGATTTACACCAATAACCTCTTCCCATACTTCATCAGACATCTTCCAAACAGTACTATCTCTATATGTGCCTGCATTATTGACTAAAATGTCTATCTTCCCAAATTCATTAACAGTTCTTTGTACCATCTTTTCAACTTGATTAAAATTTCTCACATCAGCATTAATTGAAAGCGAGCGGCAATTCATCCCTCTAATTGTCTCAACAACTTCCTCAGCGAGATCCACATTCTTTATATAATTTATTACCACATTTGCACCTTCTTTTGCTAAAGCCAGTGCAATTGCTTTTCCTATGCCTCTGGAACTTCCTGTAACAATTGCTATTCTATTTTTGAAACGCATTTTTGTTCGACCATACTGTTTATCCTATCTTCTGAAATCTTTCAAATAAAAGAAATTTTAAATTTCTTCTATAACATATAATAAGTAGTAATCCTTTCTAATCTAGCATTTCAGTGCTGTTAGAGATTTTATTTTTATTTTTAATCCCCTTTTGCTAGAAAAGACCAAAACCTGATCAAAATGTAGGTCATTGGCACAATTCTCAAAATTCAGTGCTAACAGTTGAACAGTGAAAGATTTCAAAGGCAATAGAGCGAATTCTTGTAAATCTAGTTATAAAAAATAGTAATATTATAATGATCAATTCCTGCATTATTTTGTCAATTTCTTCTTTAAAATGCTGTTTTATAATTTTTCCTGAAGAGACTTTTTAGATAAAAAAATTGGTCTTTTTTATATTGTTTCTACGATATTGGATGCCTCTAAAAAACCACTATACGTTCCTGTATCCAACTAGACCATTCCTCGTCCAAATTGTTTAACTTCCAATTGTTTTTTCTTCAAATATTCTTTCAGCCAAAAAGACAAGGATGAGTTAGTTTTCTGATAATAAGTTCTAGATTAGATCAGAGATTTTAAAGCTAGGAGTAAGAAACTCATCTGGCTCAATATACATTCGATACCATATTTCTGCAGCAACACAATTTTGAATAAAGGTATAATGCTCTGCTAAATCAGGAGAGGAAGAACTAGAGAGCACTCGATTAATATAATTCGATTTCAAGAACCTATCTTTCACTAAGAAACCTTTTGGTAATATTTCGGTCGCTAGCTCACGGACTTCCTTATTAAAGAATGATTCTGCTGATACCGGTCCAAATCCTTGCTTTTTCTTTTTGAATACAGCTTTAGGAAGAATCGGTCTCATAGCTTTACGTAAAATATATTTTCCTTCTCCGTTGTGGAATTTGAGAGAATTTGGTAGCATAAAAGCATATTCAACTAGTTCATTATCTAAAAATGGCACACGGCATTCCAACGAATTTGCCATTGACATGGCATCCTCAACAAATAAGAAATCATCAACGGCCTTTATGGAAAAATCTGCAAGAATACACTGATCTGTTGGGGATAAGTTGTTATTAAAAAAATGAGCATAAATTTTTCTAATGCTAGTTTCATCAAAATCATCAAGCTGCTCCCCATACCGATCAATCAATTGATTTTTCAAGAGGACTTCATCTAAACTCTTTATCAGTAAGTACTGGTCGAGAACAGAGTCTAATGCAAGCATTTGCTTTAGGTACCTGCAATGATGATCTTGTAATAACGTTCCGTTTGAAATTTGATTTGCTATCAATAGCTGGGCAGCTTCTTTCAATTCTGAAAGGGAGAGAGCACTCTTCTGAATTTTGCTTAGAAATTTTGCATTCTCTTCCAAGAATCTATACTTCCAAATATATCCTCCGAAAAGCTCATCTGCTCCCAATCCACTCAACACAACTTTAACATATTGACTAACTACCTCAGAAACATAATATGGGTATAGATTTCTCTTAGGGAAGTCAGCAAACCAAATTAACTTTGGAAGATCCTTATATAAATCCGTTTTTATAAAAAAACTCTTATGTGAGGTTCCAAAATAATCAGCTACAAGCTGAGCATCCTCAAATTCGTCAGTATCTTCTCCAAATCCCATACAAAATGTTTTTATTGTATTATCAGTTGTCTGATGTATTAAAGCCAACAGAGAACTCGAATCTATTCCTCCAGATAGATATAATCCGATTGGGACATCGCTTACTAAATGCCTTTCAATTGCCGAAATCAAGATCTGTCTTAATTCATTTATCGCTTCATTTTCCGCAATTGGTTTATTAAACTTTGAGAGATCAATTTGTGCAAAAGTCTTTTTTTTAAAGCCATTATCTGTGATTTCAATGAAAACTCCAGGTGGTACCCGCTTAATTCCTTTTAACAGAGTATTCGGTCCAGGGCAGTACCTTAAGTTTAAAAATTGGTGTAGAGCTTCTTTGTGTAACACTCTTGGAATTTCTTTGTTTTGGAGAATTGCTTTAATTTCGGAAGCAAAGAACACATTCTGGCTATTAGGATCTATATAATAATATAAAGGTTTTATCCCATATCGATCTCTTGCGAGGATAAGCTTCTTGTTATTTGTGTCCCATAAAGCAAAAGCGAACATACCATTAAATTGAGAGAATGAATCGGTGCCATATTCTTCATACGCATGTATGATTACTTCGGTGTCAGTATTAGTATCAAATCTGTGGCCTTTTTCTTCAAGAGACTTTCTTAAAAGTTTAAAATTATAGATCTCTCCATTATAAACAATTAAGATAGATTTTTCTTCGTTATAAATGGGTTGTTTGCCCCTTATAAGATCAATAATGCTTAATCTCCGATGCCCGAGAGTAATTTGTGAATCTTGATAATATCCAACATCATCAGGTCCCCGATGGATGATTGAGTCAGTCATTTTTTGAATTAGATCAGTATCTTCAAGACCGAAAATTCCTGTAATTCCACACAACTTATTTTGCTCCAACTATAAGATTAAAATATTGGATTCTTTACTTAAAGTAAAAATTCCTTTCTCCTGTAACGAATCTTTGTATTCCTCAAAAAAGTTCATTGATGAAAGGTTAATCTAGGAAATACTCCTGTCATTATTCATTTTTTGATCTTAAATTTGAGTTTTCAGAAACCAATTATACGTTTTTCTTAAGCCTTCTTCTAAAGATGTTGGAGGCAATCTTCCTAATTGATTCTTTAATTTTCCAACATTTACAGTAAAATTTTCAATTTCACCTTTCTTCGATTCACGGTATGTAATTCTTGCCTTTTTTTGCATAATTTTTTCTGTAAGAAAAATAAGGTCTTTTATAGAAGTTGGTTTTCCGCAGCCAAAATTTATGGTTACTCCGTTAATTGGCTCTTTTATAGATTTTAAAAGAAAAAACGGGATATCTTCTACAAAGACAAAATCTCGAACTGCTGTTCCATCTCCAAATAATTCTATTTCCTGTTCCTTATCTATTCTATTAATCAAAGTAGGTATAATTCCTGTTCTTTGATGAGGGCCATAAACATTTGTGAATCTGAATATGACGTAATTTATTCCGTAAAGATGATTATAAACTCTTATGTAATTTTCAGCTGTTAATTTAGAAACACCATAGGGGGATTTTGGGTTACATGGATGTTTTTCATCAACTGGGTCGTAATGTACGCGATCGAATAACGCGATAGTAGAAGCAAAGATAATTTTGGGAATATTCAGATTTTTAATTGTTTCTAGAATGTTTAGTGTTCCTTCAATATTTGTTTTCATGTCAATTATTGGATTTTCTAATGATTTCAATAACGAAGATGAAGCAAAATGAATCACGATATCTTTGTTTCTCAGGACACTTTTGACATCATTCAAATTTGTAATGTCTATTGTTTCAAAATTAATTGATGGGAGAAATGGAGATTTTTTCCTCCCAAAACAAACGAAATCTATTTCCATTTCAGAGAAATATTTAACGATATTTTGTCCAATAAAACCTGTAGCTCCAAAAATAGCGATTCGCATCACATTTCGCCAATAAAAGTTATGCTTTTCAAGTATGAACTATTATAGGATCTTTGGAATATAAATTATAACCGTAAATTGAATTAACAAATGAAAACCCAAAATTTCGAATCTTAAAGAACGTTGTTTTGATCATTTTAGGATTATTGCATCCATTCAATGTTATAATTGCATAATAAAACTTTGCTAATGCTCCTGGATTAACAATTTTTGTATTATTATAGATATATTCACCTAAATATTCATGGCAATGACCATTTATTACTAGGAAAGGAGAAAAGCTAGAAATTGTCTGAAGAATTCTAGAAAAACCAAAATATATTAAATCACTGCTATTTTCAGAATGCAAGTCGCTTATTACAAATTTCCGAAATGATTTTTTAATATCAAGTTTATTTCTTAAAAATTTTGGAGCTTCATGAAATATCAGCATTTTTGGAATATTAGGATCAAAAGTCAGGAGTTTCTTTTCAAAATTCTCAATTTTTCTACTGAAATTTATCTTACTATGTTCAAAATCACAAATTGATCCAATATGATCTAAAGAACCTCCAAGTCCTCCTATCATGAATTCATTATTGAAATGAATAATGCTGTTATCTAACAAATGAATTTCTGGATAGAAGATTTTTATATGCTCTATTAGTTCTCTTGTTTCAGTATTTCCTGGAACATAAAGTATAGGTAAATTGAATTTTTTTAATATGGGTACCATTTTTGATAGACTATTTTTTTGATGATGAACAAATTTATTTCTCAGATTCCCTTGGTAAACTGCCTTTGAATATCCAATTTTTGAAAAATTCTTATTCTTCAAAATATACTCGGAAATAAGAGTAAAGGGAACAGTTGAAGGAAAATCACCTGGGATAATGATAGCATCAAAAAGATGTCTTTCTTTAAAACGGGATCGCACTAATTTGTTTATTGCAGTAACATTTCCATGGATATCAGAGATTAACAGGAATGTATATTTCTTCAAATATGCACCTACTACTCTTTAGATTTTTCTTCATGTGATTCGAAGAAAATGTCTTACGTATTTGAAAAATCGAAAAATTCGATATAAAAACTTATATCATTAATTAGATGATTTCAGATAGCATCAATAATTGATTTCTTCAACTTATCCACAATATATTCTTGATCCACATTCGAAAGCTTATGATGTAATGGAAGTGATAGAAGGTTCGAGTAAAGAGTATGGGAATTTTTCAAGCTCCCAGCCTTCTTTACATTTTTAAAATGCGGTAATTTTGATAAAGCATAGGTACCTATCTGGGTTTCAATACCAAATTTTGCCATCTTCAAAATAACTTTATCTCTATTTATTTTATGATCTAATAAAATTGAGTACGATTGATAGGTACTCCTAATACTAGGATCTTTAGGAGGAATGGTTACAAAATCCTCAGAATATAAAAGGTTATCATAAACTAGTGCTTTTTCCCTCCTAACTGAAATAATTTCTTCAATGGAAGAAAATTGTGCTAATCCAACAGCAGCTAAAATATCACTCATTTTACAATTGGTTCCAGGTGAGACAAACTCATGAAGGTTATTCATGCCAAAAAATTTGTATTTTCGAAGATTTTTAGCGAAATCATCATTATCAGTCACAATTGCTCCTCCTTCACCTGTGGTAATAATTTTTCGCGGATGAAAACTAAAGCAACTTAAATCTGCTTGTTTTCCTACCATTTCTCCATTAACTTTAACTCCCAAACTACCTGCTGCATCCTCAATTAGTAAAAATCCATGTTCATCTTTTAATTCTTTTATCCTTTTCATTTCATTTTTAGCAATTGAAAATCCAAATAA
>JAEOTI010000651.1 GCA_016839955.1 Candidatus Hodarchaeota archaeon
GAAAGAGAAATATCCTCATCTAGAAGATGAAATTATTAATCGTCGGGTAACGTATCTATGGGATCCTAACCTACAGAAATTCTTCCTAGGGGAATTTCCAGAAGGTGTGCTTGATGTTGAAGAAGAGGTGAAAATTACATCAGAAAAAAAGAAAATAATGGTTCCAAAAATTCCTAATAGACCCAGTAAAATAAAGATACCTGAAAATCAATGTTCTAAGTGTGGTAAACATTTTTTAAGGAAGCGTGACTTAGAACAGCATTACCAAAGTACACATTCGAAGTAAAGGGTCAAATTAGCAGTTTTTTATCTCGCTGATTCAGTTTGTTTACTATCAAGTGGGCTTATTTGTATTTATTCTATATTCCCCAAATGTATAAGAATTACCTTTAATACCATCTATTCTCCTACTAATATGGCAAATATTTTAAAGAATTAAGCAAAGGGTTAATGCTATTAGTGATTGGTCGAATTATTCCAGCATTTCCTTCACCTATTTTCTGTCTTAAACTGATCTTTCCACTTTGGTTACTCCATGATCTTTCCATACTCGATATACAGTATCCCCCACTTGTTCAAACTCGGGATCATGAGTAACAACAAATAATTGGTGTATTGGACGTTCTTGACTAAGGACACGAACCAGTTCTTGAACACGATTTTTATCAAGGTGAGCTGTAGGTTCATCAAGAATAGCAATATCACAGGTCGATAAAGTTCTGATGAAAGCTAATCTAATGGCTAGACAAACAATAACACTTTCACCGCCAGAAAGTACATGAAGTTCTTCCAAATCTCCAAACCGACGAATATTGACATTATAATCAATATCAATTTGAATCTCTGAAATGTCACTTTCTGGATCTAATTCTCGAAGAAGGTCTGTCGCATGACGGCTAATTAAATCTACATTATTTTGACGTAGAATCCGAGGGATTTCCTGATACATATCTCTCAAAATTGTACTCAAGGATAATATCTCTGATGCCCTTTTTTCTTCTTTTACTGCAACCCAATACCTTCTGACCTCTTCTTTAAGATTGTCAACAATTATTTCTAAGGCGGGAATGGTTTCTTCTACTAATCCACGAATTCTTGTTGTAATTTCTAATAGATTTTGCTTTAACTCTTGAATTTTCTCTTCTGTTGTCTCAAATTCTCCTAGGGTATATTTTTTACATAAACTATGCAGTTCTTCTTGATACTCTTGTAATTTTGCCTCTTTTTCGTTATAGTTTAGAAAATCATTCTTTAAAGTCTCACCATATTTAATATGCTGTTGTGTGGTGTTTTGTTTTTCGCAATTCTCCTTAATTCTCTCCTCAAGCTCGTCAATCTCAATCCAGTTATAAAAATTGATCTCCGAAAGTTGCCAATCCTCAATATTTATTGTGTGAAGGTTTTCCGTAGTGTTTTTCGCATATTGATAATCTTCTAGAGGGAAAGTTTTGAAGATGTTCAAAATTCTTGAAAAACAGTCTTCGATATCGTTATGAACAATTTTAAGCGTTCTGAAATTAGCCTGAGCGTCTTGACTTAAAATTACTAAACGATTCGTTACATTCAATGATTCTCGGTTATTTTGCAAAGCCTCTTCTAATCTATCAATTTCACTCCAATCATAATCTGCAAATTCATCTCTATCATCTTTTAGTTGAATAATTAGGTCTTTTTGTGTGTCTGCAGAGTCCTCATGCGTTCTAAGGTCAATAACAAGTGGAGGAATGTTCTTTTTTCTTTGTTTCATTGGATAGGGTCCTAAAAAAATGAAAATTATAGCACTCAACCCTATTCCTCCTATTAAGGACAGAAAACCTAATAATGGTTGGATCAGAAGAAGTAGTATGCTTAAAGCAACAGTGCTTGCACCTACACCACTGCTGAATTTTTTAGCACGATTAAACAAAAACAATTTCTGTCTTTCAAAATCTTCTGCATATTCCAGCTTTTCTTCTCGTGATTTAGTCTGAATTTCCGGTACTTTGGTAAAAATATCATTCTCAGCTTTTTCTACATGGCCTTCAGTAATTTCAAGATTCAGTTCAGCATTTCGTATGTTCTTCTCGATATCCTTCATCCGTTCTCTCTTCGCTCTTAGGAAATTGCAACGTGTTTCGTCTACCTCTATCTTTCCTTTTAGAGTATCAACGTCTTTCTTCCAAGTTTGAACTTGTGTCTCAATCTGATCCTCCTTGAGTTCAAAGTCAGCAAGTTGCAGAAAATCTTTTTTAATTACGTTTTGGGATTTTATTGTTGTAATCCATTGAGTTTGAGAATTATTAAGTTCCTTTTCTTGAACATTGAACTCTTTCTCTTTTTCCTTCAAGAATTTCCTCTTAGAATCTTCCTCTTCAATGGTTTTAACAAGAATTTGAACGGATGAATCCCATTCATCAAGCATTCCTTGTAGTCTTTCAAGAGTAATCGCTTCTAACCTTTTATTGAGATTAGATTCTAATTCCTGTCTATTCTGTTGTATTTGTCCATCAATAATTATCAAGTGATCGTTCTGGCGTCTAATATTCTCATTTAGGTTATCGAATGCTTCCTTTAAAGGTCTTAATTTTTCTAATCGCTTTTGCTGTTCTGTGATTTGGTATGTAAGATTTGTATTCTTGTCTTGAAGAGATGTTAATTCTTCTTGTTTTCCGGTTAATTTCATTTCTTTTTCTGGGAGCTTTTTTGTTGCAGGTTCATATTCATCTTTATCTTTTTGAGCATTTTCCTCAGATTTCTTAGAATCTCGAATTATGCCTGATAAATTACTACTTGCAGTTCCAAAACGGTCAAAACCGAGAAGTCGATCAAACAGACTTTTACGTCCTTTACTGTCCCCAATTTTTTGAATTTCACCTTGTTGAGCATAGACTATATCTTTAAATGTACTTTCTGAAATCCCCAGACGTGTGTTAACTTCTTTTTGAACTCCACTAACTTTTTCACCGAGAATTTCATTGGAATTGGTCTGAGGATATAGAATATGTTTTCTGTCCCCTGATTTTGAAAATTCTTTGTCAATACAATACACAAGACCGTCTTGTCCTTGAAATGATAAATGTAACATAGTTTTTTTTGTACCCCGGCGTAGTAAGTCTGCAAACTTTTTATCTGCAGGGCGATGACCATAAAGGCACATTAGAATTTGATTTAAGGTAGAAGATTTTCCTGCACCGTTCTCTCCTATGAAGACATTATTCCCCGGTGAAAAATTCATTTCAGTGTTTTGATGGGAAGTAAAATTTTGAGTTTTAATGCGTTTAATATGGGCTCTAGACAATTTATTCTTCTCCCTCGCTTTGCGTATTGATGTATTTCTCGAGAAGAATCAAAACTTCTTGTTCTAAATCATCTGTCACTTTTTTTTTCTTAGACAAAATGGTTGATATTTTCTTTACAATAGGCTGAAAATCAATAGCTTCGTCTTCAGTAAAGCTATATTTCTTTTTTAATATAAGGAGTATTGCTTCATCTTCTGTAATTCCTTGCTTGATAATCTCTCTAGGTTCAGTTACATCTGGAACAATTTTGCATACAAGACAATGTTGTTTAGTTCCTTCTAATGATCTGAAGTTGATTTTTATTAGTTCCCCAGCTTTTAATAATCCTTCGATAGTAAGATGAAGTAATGCATTTTTTCGGTCATATTTTTTTATCATTTCGCGGATCTGAGTTTTTGCATCTTTAGCAAGATCTGAAGTAAGTTGAACACAAAGCTTTACTTTAGGTCGAACTTTAAATGTGAGTCTATTTACTTCTAGTTGTTTTTCTGAATCTATCTTTACATCGAGAAAACCGCGAGAACTACAAAACCCATCCTCGTCAGGATGCGTCCATTCAGAAATAGACTGATGTTCTGTGGAACCTGGACAATACAAATGTGCATCCTGATCTTCCCATGGTGTATGGAAATGTCCCAAAGCAACATAGTCAAAGCCTACCTCAGCCAATGTGTATGGTGAAATGTCTCCCCGATCTCCCTGTAATTGCCCTTTTACAAACGTATGAGCTGCTAAAATATTAATTTTTGAGGAATCTAATGGATAATCTTTCAAGACCTCATTTAGTTTAACACCGAAATTCTTTCCATATTCTCCAATACCATAAAATTGAATGTTTTTTCCTATTTCTATCGCTTCATCCTTTATGTACTGAAAAAACCCTAATTTATCAAATTCATCTAAAATTGTCCCATAAGCTCGTTCACTATACGCGGGAGAAGCATCATGGTTTCCTCTAATTATATAGAGAGGGATATTCGCTTCCTGCAATTTCTGTAAGAGGTCATGTGCTTCCATTCTTACTCCTGGTTCAGGATTAGCTTTTTGAAATAAATCTCCACTATGAATCACAAACTGAGGTTGTTCCTGGACAATTTGTTCGATACAGAAGTTTGCAGAACGGAAAAAATCTTGATAAAGGGCAGGATGATGGTATGGTTGTCGACCTAAATGCCAATCTGCTGTATGAGCAAAATGAATTTTTCCTCCATTAATAATCGACATTTTGATAATCAACCTTTTGATGGTCATATTTCGGAACTCTTTGAACAGGACGATTCTTTGCAGCTGATCTCCATTCCCCTACAATATCAATGTCTGACCCACCCAAGTCTCCTTCAAATCGATGTATTTTTACAAGTGCAGGAAGGGGTAAACTTGGTCCAACAATAATTGCTTCACCTTTATTAAGCCCAGGAAGATCATCGATGAGTTCTTCACTAATAGCTTCAACACTTTCTCGAATTTGTCTTTGATCTATTGGATTTACAATTCTCATAATGAATTGTGTATTACATTGAGATAAAACATCAGAATTAATTTTCCCAGGTCTTTGACTGACTATTCCGAGACCTACGCCGAATTTTCGTCCTTCAGAAACTATTTTAGAAATTGGACTTATCGCGGGTCCTCCCTTTGCTCCACAAAAATTGTGAGCTTCTTCAATTACAGTAAGTATAGGAACAGGAATAGCTCCCGGCTCGTCAGGAGAACTTCGATTTAAATACGCTCCATAAAATACCTTTTGAAGAAGTTGTGCAACTGCAGCTTGTTGTGTTCTTAGTCCAATTCCTCCTAACGCAAAAATCGACACTTGATTAGGTTTAACTAGACTAGGTGAACTAACATCGTAAATTGGTGTTTCTTGAGTCTTAGTGAGAAATACTCGTTCCGGAAAGATCTTTAATCGGTTCAGTACACTGAATCGAACATTCTTAGGAAAGTCACCACATTCCTTAATTGCTTTATGAAGAGTCTCCAGATCCCAATCATCTTCAAGGCTATCAATCGCCTCTATGACTAATCCTCTTTGACGAGTAGCAGTCTGAGGAATCCGTAACATTTCACAGATTTCTTCAGGACCAAAAGAAGAATATTTGAAGCATAAACGATGCATATGGTCTCTTGGTTCAGTAGAAAAAATAAAAACGCGATCTTTTAATTCTGGATGGTTAATTAATGGAAAATAATCATTATGAGGGTCGATAATAATTATGGATCCTTGAACTTTCCTTAGAATATCCGCTACTAACACAGCAACAGAATTCGACTTCCCAGCTCCAGTAATTGCTAATATTGCGAAGTGCCTTGAGACCAACATATTGAGATCCAAGGACACTGGAATTTCCGAATGAGAACGTATGATCCCAATTTCTGCTTCACCAATTTGAAAGATCTTTTCTAACAAGTCTTTGGGTGCGCGAGTCACCTTTGAGCCTGGTATAGGAGGAAAACGTGGAAGGAGAATGTTTTCTCTTTCAAGATAGCCTAATACTTGTACATTTGCAGTTAGAATTTCGCCCTCGGAAAGATCTCCTAAGATATTTAGCCGATCAAGTGACTCTGGACGACGTATGAGGTTCTGTAAGTAATTTTCATTTCGGATGGCTAAGCTTGTAATCATTCCCAGAACAGGTTTACCAGGAAGAGCTTGTCCATACTGTATTGTGATATATTCCCCGATTTCTGGTGGATGATCCCTGAGAATTGTTGGGTCAAGGATCATTTCAAAACTAGATGTCTGAACAGTTCCAATTATTCTCCCAATTTCATCGTTTGTCAATTTTATCACCTAAAAAGAATCTCGTCGTTTAGGAGCAAAGAATAAATCAAATATTTCAGGAGCTTCCTCTAAAATTGCATTTTGTAAAAGGTCTGCCCACCTATCAGCTTCCACCCGATGGGCATGAGCTCGTTGATGGGCAAAACGAGGTGGTAAAAGAAATCCTTGTCCATCATGGTAAGTTACAAAGAATCCAGCAATCTCTTCAAGTCTATCTCGTTGTTGATTTAATATATCTACACGAAATGGTATCGAGTTAGGCTCAAGAACAAAATAACTCGTGAGACAATCCGTCTTAGTTCCAAGAACTCCTAAGCTCCTCCAACGAGTGCGACTAACCTCATCTGTAAATGGTTGCGTTGGAACAAGATCAGTATAACCTGTCTTTCCTTTAAAATTCCATTTCACTAACATAGGATCAGTGATTTTTATTGGTAGATTCATAGATTTTGCTAAGCGTCTGTATCGTGAGTCCTTTGCAACTCCAATCAATAATATATCTCGATCAAGACAAGAAGTAATTAGTCTATCATATTCAGTACAAAACTGGTCATATGCCTCGAGAAAATCGAAACTGGTTTTACTTGGATGGAGATCTCCTTTCTGGTCTCGCAATGTTTTCCAGATGAATTTCGGGAAACCACGGCCAATGTATGATCCATGAACACCATCAAGTAGGATAATGTCTGGATTATCGGTCAGCAATTCTTGAGCAATTTTCATTTCTAGTATATCCCGGTATAGGTCTGCATATCGAGTTAAATTACCAGGAGCGGTAACAAGATGAATTCTTTTCATTTCATGCCAGTTTGGAAGATGATTTTGACGAAAAACAGTTCCTGCAGCTTGAGCAAAGACGACACTAATCCCTGAAAAGTCTCGTATTTGGTCTCCTCCATCAAGTGATCCTACAGCACAACTACCTTTTGAAGAAGGTAATTCGTTCCTTGTAATATCTTGATTGAGAAGTTCTGACGTCTTCTTTACATCTTTAATAGACCGCTTCAATGATTTCTCGAACTCTTCTTTCCAACTCAATAATATTCACCCTATCCCAAGTTGAGTTTGGAGAGAAAAACCCCTTATTTTACGTCGCTTGATCTTCCAAACCCGACGAATAAAATCGTTGAGACAATTTTGAAAGTCAGGTGTCTCATTCTTTTTTCTTATTGGTGAAAAATGAAATTTTAGTGTTTCTCGTTCCTTTACAGGCATTGTAAGTGATATTGCATATTTTTCTTTAATTAAATGAACTACTACAGTTTCCCAATCACCTAATTTTATTTTACTCTCCAATTGGACTGCATTTTGAAGTAGTGGCATATCTGCTTCTTTAAAAATATCCCTTGGGTGTTCTATTGTTAATTTACTAGTTGAAAGGTTTGTTTTGCCAAGACGAATCTCTGCACCCTCCTCTAACAAACGTTCAAGAAATAACATTAGTTCATTTTTTGTTAAACCTATTTGATTTAATGCTGATTTGAGGAGAATGGATGAATTATGAGTTATACGTTCATATTCTTCTTGACCTATTGTTCCTGAAAGGGTGGTTATAGAAACAATTGGAATATTCTGCACTTTGGTTACGCAGACCAGGAATGGCATTTTTGAAGTTTTTTCATACGATAATCCCGTTAATTGACTTAAAACAGATTCAACAGATTGAGTTGCTATTGATTTTTTTCCGAGATAATATACCATTGAAGGTGATGATTGAGGATTGTAGAAGAAGTCATCAGGAATTTTAGTCAAAGTTCCTCGTCCTAATAATGGTCCTGCTATCTCTGTGGTCAAAAATCCTTCACGTTCAATTATGTTCTCAGAAAGACGAGTTAAAAGGTCCTCAGGAATTGTATGTGGAAAATTCTTTGTTTTTATTGAATAGAATTGTGTTCTCATAACCTTTCACTTTCTATTTGTTGTTGTTCAAATTCTGCAAGAGCTAATACACTAAGTTTATAGTAAGCACTTCTTCCAATCTGTCTCTTATCTGCAAGACCTTTATTTACAAGACGTTCAAGGTATTTCCAAGCCAAGGAATGACTTCCAGAGATCTGACTGGAAAGTTCTCTGGGAGTGATACCTAAAGGAAATTTGAGTA
>JAEOTI010000652.1 GCA_016839955.1 Candidatus Hodarchaeota archaeon
AACCCTCAGAGCTATTGATTCAACGTTAATTAATAGTACAATGCTCCCTCAAATTGTCGTGCTTGCATTAATATTCTTGGGAGAAGTACCGACATTGAGAGAATGGTTTGGTTTAGTTTTAATCACAGTCTGTGTATTCTTGATCCAAATAAGTGAAGCAAAAAAAACCTCTAATATATGAGTAATTGAGTATTAAAACTCGTTTTTGACACATTTTTTACTTATTTTAGATGTCCTTTTTTTTACGAAAAAGCTGTAAAAAATCATAGGAAATACAAAAATCACCCATAAGTCCACAATAGAATAGCCACTGTCTTTTTCATCTTGTTGGCTAAGAATGAAATGTTGAAACCCAGTGTATTCATTTCCAACTCGAATGTAAAGCTCCTGATTTTGTAGATGGTAAGGTAAATTAATGCTTATAGAATCTGAGACAGTTGAATTTGCCCCTATGATTGAGCCTGATCCAAGACTACTTCCGTTTACTTCTTCAATACGAATTTGATTAATTGACCAAATCCTAGGGCTTTTATTCCGAACTTGATAACCTATGAGAACACTATCTCCAAATTTTGTACCTCCTGAAATTTTATCAGCGGTAATTTGTAGTCTAGGGGTCATTTCAAGTAAATAGTCGAAAGCAAAACGGATATCAAACCATAATCCGATAATATCGTCTTCTTCAGGAGCAAAATAGCCATAGATCCCTTTCCATTCCGAAATATAGTGTGTTTCATTATCCTCAATAACGTAAGTTGCCCCAGTACCGTCTACTGAAGCACTGTGGAAAATTTCAAATGTGATCGGGGCGAGTGTACTCCGGTTTGAATACATCCACTCCCGCCAAAGCCCAACCCCTGTGTACAACTGATTTTGATCTTCGTTAAGTTGTAAATTCATTTCTACTTCGCTAGGAAAAGAAGGATAAAGATTGAACCAAGGTGGAAAAATATCCTGGAAATCATGAAACATATTTTGATAGAGGATATATTCAGAATAAATTCCAGAATCATCATAATTAAAGAAAGTTGAATTTATACCCGAGTGTAGAGAATACGCCATGGCAAAACGATGCTTAAGGGCGAAATCCCGAAAAGTCTGGGTTTCAGGTTCAGAGAATGGGTGCTCACCTGCATAGATTTCAGATGTTACGTCATGATGTCCTTCTTGAGAACCCCCTCCAACAGGATAGTTCCTATTGAGGTCAACTAATCCCACTACATCTTCATTAACGAAGCTATCATTATCATTATCAATTCCTTCATAATATTCAAACGATTCACCGGTTTCCTTAAGATATATATATATTCTAGAAATATGTCCATCACCATCAACATCTTCTAAGGAATCTTCATCAAAAAGACCATCACCATCGTCATCGTAAGGATGTAGATTCTTCCGAAGCCAATGGTTTCCTTCATTTACAACAACTTCTAAGGCATCAGGATTTAAAGTAGGAATGATGTAGATTTCTTGAGAATTAACATATTCTGTCATAGGTTTTTCAAATTCATACCGGTTTAAAGTACGTAAAATAAACAAAAGGGCTGCTTCAACTGTAATCTGTTCACGTCCATGGTGTTGAGCTACTACTAAACTTTTAGCCTTTTGTCGAGAGTCAAGTTCATTTGTGACACGTACACAGTAAATGCTTCGATTCTGGTAGCTTTTACCAATTTCCCAAACATCAATTAAATCTGGAGCAATCTGTTCAAAACGCATTATCTCCTCGATTGTTTGCGAATAGTTGTGAAATTGGTCTTCATATAATAAATCCAACCATTCCCAATCACGATCTACCGTAGGATACTCAATAGGTGTGATTACAACTTGAGAAGATTGAGCAGTAACGAGAGAAGTCAAAGGAAATAAGGTAAAGAAGACAACTGGAAGGAAAAGACTAATTCTAAAATTCCAATTCACTTTACAACACCATCAAATTCAACATAAGGAAAAATGAAAACCAAAAATGCCTATTTTTTAGAAATTGACTAATTATTATAAATTCTGTTTTCCTTTTCCTATTTGAGGTTTTCATTCTAGGAAAGATCTAATGTGAAAGTAAAAAGTCAAGCAACCAGTGCTGAGGCAGGTTGAAACGTCTCTTGCGCGAATAGTGTATTTTATCCTAGAAAGTTTTCATCTGAATTTACATAAGAATTGGTGATTTAGAAATCTAAACCTTTATTTTAGATTTTGGTATTATTATGAATATTTACCAGTGAAATTATCATCTTACAAAAATTGGGGGAACTATTTCTTTGTCTTCTTATGCTATAAATGAAATATTATTTAGTTTAGTTATTGTTGTTGGAATTACTTTCATCGTTTCTACAATTGTTATGCTTTTAATTCAAGTGATTGAAAGTCGAAATAATCCTTTTGACCTCTTATGGAGATCTGTAGCAATAATATTTGGCATTCCCGTAGCAATATTAATTTTGACATTACCATTGGTTACTCCGTTTGTACTAGGTATGTTAGGATCGGATAAAGAGAGCAAACAATTTGCTTCTCTAATCTATATACTTCTGATAATTTTCCTTTCGATATTATGTCAAATTTTCTTCGTTCGACATCAAGTGATTCACAAAATGCGTGATCTTGGAGATGTCTCGTTTTTAGAATATCTACGCTTTCGATTGGGAGCAGGTCGTATCGCTGAAGCGGAAATTGATTCAAAAGCGAGAGGAAGACTTAGAACAGACATACTCATTGAACGATTAGATAAAATTCGACCTATTAGTTTCGGTCCACGAGATTCTGAACCAGTTCCTCCTACCATGGAAGGCGTTATTCCAGATAAATCTGATGGTGACGCTTATGTACGACATCTCGGTTTAAGAATTCGTTGGAGACCAACATTAATAACTTCGGGATTGGAAATCGGAATAATATTTCTATTATTATGGTTAGCATTGTTCTCGTTAGCTATATTACCAACTGGAGTAATTTTGATTCCTTTACTAGGAACAATGTTGTTTCTATTTTTTCTAGGTATGCTAACAGATATTCAGATGAATGAGGCTGCTTTCCTCATCTCTGTTGTACCAATGCTTTCCATTACTCTCTTTATCTCCTCAACTTATTTGGTAGGATTACAAAGCTTCATTGATTCGGTTTGGTTCATAGCTGTTGGTATTTCTCTATATTTTTCTTCTATTGTTTTCCCTGTTCTCCTCTTTTTCGCTGTACTCATTGGT
Organism: Candidatus Hodarchaeota archaeon; assembly: GCA_016839955.1. The sequence continues at coordinate 3,204 of JAEOTI010000652.1, forward strand.
AGGTCTACTGGAGATTGGTTACTAACAGGTACCACACTCCAAAGATTTGCTACACGAACCCAAACTTTACTTTGGGTGGTTGTCTGCACAATAGGCTTTAGTCTGATGTTTTTGATTGAAGGAAAAGTACTGTATTCGGCAGTATATTGTGTTTTTTTCCTAGGTTGGGCAATGGTTCTTGCAAGTATTCCATTAGACGAGAAACTTGTAGTTGGTCTAGTTACATCCTTTCTTTCCCTTTTTGTGGCTTTTATTGCAGGTTTGCACATAAATCAAATCAGTATTCTGCTGCTGATCGTAGGTTCAATGACAGCAGCTTATTTGGGGGATTTTTTTGATTTTCATAAATCTAATATTCAATGGCAACAGACCAGAAATATTGCAGGGTTATTTCTAATCATCTCATTGTTTTTAGTACTTCTAAATATTAGTCTCAATAAGTATTATTTTAGTGAAGAGACTTATGCATTTAGTCTTTTTACAATAGCCGGAACAGCAATTAGCTTGGCTATGAAATTTAATCTTGAAATGGAAGAATCCTTTATAATCAGTTCACTGCTGATTTTAATTCCCCCTCTTTTCTTTACATTTTTCGCCAGCTTTCTTATTGGACAGAATCTTAGACGTAACGTACTTTGCATTGCTGCGGATGGTCATCGTTTTCCCAACAGAGGAGAGAGAGTCTTAGATGATTGGTTAACCGATAATCGCTTGTTGCATGAAGTTCATCTGGTTTTGGTTGGTTCGGTTCAGCTTTCTTTTTTGGTAAAAAAAGGAGACAGAAATTATTATCTTAAGTATTGGGTAGATATCGGCGGTCCAGAGGATATGGTTCAATACCATAGATTTGAACAGGCAGTTAAATTGAAAAAAATTAAGGTAGATCTGATCCATCCAAGAGATCTTGATTATTTGGATTCCCGATTGAATTATATCCTGAAGGGGACAGATTCTTCTGAGGGGATAAGAAGATAAGTTTTAACAAGTAAAATCAAAAAAAAAAATTGTTAGTTGAGGTATTTTTTCGGTAAAAATACATTAATTGGATTTTTAAGTCTGTTTCTGGATTCATTCTGAATTTGGAGTTAATATTGAAAGACTTGGTTTTTCACAAATTTAAATTCTAGAAGATAGACAAAATCGCTGGAAACAAGCACTACTTGACCCCACAGCTAAAAATATGTTAATTCTTGATTGAATGGAACTAAAGAACATCTAAACATCGTTACGTACTCTTTTGAGATATTTTAGAACCTCTTGTAATTGTGTTTGCTCGTAAGTATCGATTGAAATCTTCTGTGTTTGTTTAAGTTTATGTAATTGTTTTTCTGATTTTTTTAATTCTTTTCGAGAACGTTCAGCTAAAAGTAACAAATTAAATTCTTCAGCTAGAAGCTCTGCACGATGGAATGTGTCAGAAGCACGTTTAAGATCGAAATCTGCTTGATATAGCAGCCCTTGAATGAAGACTGACTCAGTGTATGTCCCATATAACCGTTCTCGTTTGGAAAAAGATTCCATTTCTTTAAGTAGAGTTCTACAGGTCACTAAATGTTCTTTTTCTTCATCCAGAAGATACAACAGTATTGATCCCTCTAAAACTAGTTCAGTACTCTGAATCAATAAGTCAAAGTGGGGAATTTTTTCCGCAAGAGTCCGAGCTTGATTACCTAGATCTATTGCTTCTCTGAGGTTGCCTTGTTCTAATTTTAGATATCCAGAAGTCATGAGATATCTTACGTTGATGTCCGGTAATTTAGAACCTTTAGTGAGGTTATTGAGTTCTTGAACCTGTTTAGTTGCAGAATCGATTGAACCAAGCATTAACAAAACTTGTGATAAGTACTGTCTTGACTCTGCAATAGATTGTGGGTTTCCTATCTGTTCCTTAAAGATAATCGCCCGAAGCAGGAATTCTTTTGCTTTGACAATTTTTCCCTGTTTCCAACATACGATCCCTAGATTATTCAGTGAAATCGCAATATCTCCAGGATGACCAATCTCCTCAAAAAAAAGTAATCCTTTGTTATAATATTCCTCTGCTTTCTCTAATTCTCCCCTTAATCTAAAAACTTCTCCAAGGTTTGTTGAGAACGCAGCTATCTGGTGAGTATTTCCTAGTTTTTCACCAATTTTGAGACATTGGTTGAAAGAATCCTCAGCTTGTTCGAACAAACCTTGTTGCATGAAGACTAAAGCAAGATTGTTACGTGTATTAGCTAAAGATATTGGGCTGTCAATCTCTTCTAAAAACGTCAAACTTCGACGTAAAAGCTCTTCAGCTTTGTTTAAATTCCCTTGATGCCAATAAAAGACACCTAAGTTATTTAATGAGTTAGATATCTCCTCTGAATCTCCAATTTTTTCCCTAATGTCTAAAGCTTTTTTATAAAAGGTCTCAGACTGTTTAATCTCCCCTTTTTCTCGATTTATTCTCCCCAAATTCGTCAATGCTTCTGCTTTACCAACAAGGTATAGTGGGGACTCCTCAGCAATTTCTAATGCCTTTTGAGCCTTTTTCCTAGCTTTTGATAACTGACCAATTTGCCACAAACAATGACTTTGTTCATTAAAAGCATTTACGCGATATTCACGTTTTTCAATAGGAATTTGAGGTTGAAAACCTTCTAGTAGGGTAAGAGCTTCATAAAATTTTCCTAATCTCTTCAATTTCTTTGCTTCTTCAAGAGAGTTAGAAAAAGGCAAGATCAGTCATACTTAGAGTGTGATTTTTTTCTATAAATGTTTACATTCCTTAACAACTTGGGGGTTATCAACTGTTATGTGAGTTTATAACCAAACATTAGCATTGATTAGCAGATGTGACAATGAAGATAGCTGACGGGCACGACAGAAAGGGGTTATCACCTGCTTTTCTCAGTTTTAGACAAATTTTGTCAACCATTAGCACCTCTGACAAACACGGATT
>JAEOTI010000653.1 GCA_016839955.1 Candidatus Hodarchaeota archaeon
CAATTTTTGAATCCTGTCAAAGTGATTTCAGAAACTCTGGAAGGAATGATAATAATAAAATCCATGTCAAGATATAAATTAATATTAAATATTTTAGAAAGCTAACTTTTTCTTCCTGATGTTCATTTTGAGAGTTTTTTTGATTTAAGGGTAGGACTCCAAAATGACTAAGGAGAAAAAGGATCGATAAAACAAAACTAGCAATAATCCAAAGAAAAGATAATACTACTCCAATCAAAAACCAGGAGTTAACCTTCTCGTCAATAAAATAAGGGACCGAAACAAGAATCCCTGCAATAGCTCCATTAAGAAAAATTAAAGAAGGTAAGTATCTAAGTTCCAAGTCATTGCGAAATTTATCTTTCAATAAAGTCAATCCTCATAAATTTTCAAAGAATCTTAGTTTTTTTTAAAACCTAATTGGTGAGAAGATTGGAAAATAAAGACAAAATGAAAGCAATTGTCTGCACAAAATATGGACTACCAGAGGTTCTTCAGCTTCAACAGATCGAAAAGCCTATTCCTAAGGACAACGAAGTGCTGATCAGAGTATATGCGACAACAGTAACTTTATACGACTGTTGGACTCGAAGCGGTACAGCTCCTCCTGGGTTCAAATTTCTAATGCGTCTAGCGACCGGTATCAGAAAACCAAAACAACCTATATTTGGAACTGAGTTGGCTGGAAAAATAGAAGCTGTAGGTTCAGCTGTGACGAAATTTAAGATAGGTGATCAAGTCTGGGGATATCTCGGGATGAAACAAGGTGCTTATGTCGAGTATAAATCTCTACAAGAAGATGGAGTACTAGCATTAAAACCTTCAAATATGACCTATGAAGAAGCTGCAGCTGTTCAACAAGGGGCATTAACCGCTTTGTATTTCTTAAGAGCAGGAAGTATTCAAAGCGAACAAAAAATCCTTATAATTGGCGCGTCTGGTGGGGTGGGTACTTTTGCGGTTCAACTTGCTAAGTACTTTGGAGCTAAAGTTACCGGAGTCTGCAGTACTCCGAAATTAGAGTTGGTGAAATCACTGGGAGCTGACAAGGTAATTGATTACTCTCAAGAGGATTATACCAAAAGCGGGGAGATCTATGATATTATTTTTGATACAATGGGCAAAAGCAATGTCGGACGAAGTAAGAAATTATTGAATAAAGAGGGTTTCTATCTTTTTACCACTTTTAGCTTGCCAAAACTTTTTCGAATATTATGGCTTCAAAAAATTAGACGCAAAAAAGCATTTTATGGGACCTTAGAAGAAAAAACTAAAGATCTGAATTTTCTCAAGGAGCTTATAGAAGAAGGAAAAATAAAAGCGGTTATAGATAGACGTTATCCGTTAGATCAGACTGCTGAGGCTCATAGGTATGTTGAAACTGGGCAGAAAAAAGGGCAAGTAGTAATAACTATAGATCACAAAAACAACTGAAAACATGAAATTAGGTTTGCGAAAATGGTGGATGCTCAAGTTAAAGAAAAAATTCTTCAGATCCGAGCAAATTGGCAAAATCCAAGTTTTAACTAGCATCAATTGAAATCAAGAAAATTTCATTTACCATATCTACAATTGCTATTTCTTCAGCGGTTTTAAGAGTTTTACCAATTTCTAATACATTAGTAAGTCCATTCCATGCTATTGTTGAGGATTTCACAGTTCCTGTGAATTTGTCTAGTTTCTGTAATGCCGAATATGATTGACCCTTGAAAACATACGTGAACATCATAGATTCAATTGGTTTCAACGCTAATGTATGTTCTTGATACACAATACGATCTAAAGTTTCTGTATTTTCAAAAACTTCAGAACCGAAGGAACTAATCGCTGAGAGAAAACCTCCAAGCAGTTGATCATTTATTTGAGTGTCTGGAACAAATATTTTAGAGAATAAGCATTGACCAGTTTTCCCCACAATTAGAAGCATTACTGGTTCTTCTGGGCGTTGTTTAGGAGTTTTGAACTCACTTTTTTGAACCATGCCACCAACCATTTCTTCTAACTGAGAAAGTGCAATTCGCTCCCTTAGAGAAGCGTTTCGATGAATAACTTCTTCCCATAGATTTAATTGTTGGAGTAATTTATCATGTTCGCTAGAAATCTTCATTGCTAATCTATTTAATCCCCATTTTTCAGCTATTCGTTGTGCCTGAGTTAAAAATTTCCTGGCTTCTTTTATTTTCAGTTCTAATAGTGCTAACTTAGACTGAAGCAAATAAACCTCAGCTATTAGTCTTTGTGAGTTTTGCTCCTCTCCAATTTCAAACAGTCGAGTACTGAGGTTTTGGACCTCATTTAGTAATTCTTGATCTTCATTTTCACGTAATTCCTTTAGAAATAATTCACAAAGATTAAAAAGAGCGGTAACTGTCAGTTTATAATGGCATACCTCTTCTTCAGCTACTTGTTCAAGCAAAATTTCAGCTTTACCTCGTTCACGCGCCCTTCCGTTCTTTTTTAGAACTAGTGCCCTAGCTACGCGATATTGTTGACTTATTATCTTCTTTTTCTCTCGCTTGTCAATCTGCTGCAGATATTGTAGATACTGCTGTGATAATTCTAAAGAACCATTGTCAAGAGATACGGAGATTAACTCAAATAGAGACATGGCGATTTGTTGTGCATTTTCAATGTCTGCACGTAGAATTAAACTCCGCTGATGATGATCAAGGGCACGATCAAATTCTCCTTTGTCGTGATAGATTTTTCCGATATTTCCAAGGGAAATAGCAATATCTTGTTGGTTTGCTAGCTCTTCAAACAATTTCAAGCTTTGTTGGTAGTAATCAAGGGCTTCATCTAATTCCCCTTTCTGCCAATAAATTGCACCAACATTGTTTAGAGAGGAAGCAATGCCATTAAGATTGTTATGTTTCTTGTTGAGTGTTAAACTCAGTTCAAAGTAAAATAAAGCTTGACTGATGTCACCTTGTAACCAAAAAGTGGCACCAATATTAGTAAAAGATTCAGTAATTAGATATTCGTTATGGAGTTGCTCACGTAACTTTAAACTCTGTTGAAAAAACACCAAAGCCTTGGCTAATTCTCCTTTCCACCAATGAATACGTCCTTGTTGATCTAGAATCGATGACTTTCGCAGAGTGAAATCCTTTGATTCTTCTTCCAGGAACGTCTTCAGCTCATCTTCAGCAATTTTAACAACTTCTATTTTTTCATCGAACCTTCCAAGATGTTCTAAGGCTTCTGCAATCACAATACATGCATCAATCATCATTAATGAGTTTTTTTCTTTCTTACTCTCATTTTTAACATGTTCTGCTAACTGAAGGGCTTTTTTAAAGTTCCCTTGTTTGTTTAAGGCGATGCTTTTGAGAAGCTCAATTGTAAGTCGGTCATTGGTTGGAATATTTACGCTAATTTCGAAGGACTGTATTAACTGGAGGGCTTTTTCTGGTTGACCAACGTTAAGAAGTTTTTCAATCTTAGAATAATCCAATGGAAAATCTCCAAGTTTCTCATGAGTAGTAACAGGCTAATAATATGATTAAAATACCAACTCTGCAGATTGCCCCCTATGAATGGCTAATAGATATTTCAGGGATTAAACTTGCATTGGCAGCTTTTTGTAAGACAAATCACGTTTTCTTTTTAGTTTAAACACTAATTAGTAAAAAAAATCACCTATATTGACAATAATTAGTAAAAATTCAAAGACATATATTAATTGAAAAAGCCTATCTATTGGATTCCTTTGAGAAAGTTCATTTACAATTGTCTGAAAAAAGTACAGTAGATCAATTAAAACCATTTACCTTTGATTCGTTGCCATAAAGAGGGTTTCTTGCG
>JAEOTI010000654.1 GCA_016839955.1 Candidatus Hodarchaeota archaeon
AATCCGTGTTTGTCAGAGGTGCTAATGGTTGACAAAATTTGTCTAAAACTGAGAAAAGCAGGTGATAACCCCTTTCTGTCGTGCCCGTCAGCTATCTTCATTGTCACATCTGCTAATCAATGCTAATATTTGGTTATAAACTCACATAACAGTTGATAACCCTAAAAACGGACAGGTGACTAAAAGTAACCATTCTGTATGTCTGAATCCTTTTCAATTTGATATGCAGCGCCAAATTCTGAGTGGAGTCATCCTTCTGAAAATAAGTTTCAAAAAGGAAGAAATAGATAAATTCGGTTAGGTTTGTCTTTAAAACCATCAATTGTTGATATCATATTCAAGAATATTTCAAGCAATGTTCTTCTTAAAGATGGAGTTTGATAAAATATTCGAGGAAAGCATATGTCCTCTAAAGGTTCTTTAAAGCATTCTTCGAAACAAATAAATGGGAAAAATGAAGGTTCTTCAATAAAACAGGTAATCATCGTTCGTCGTGACCTTAAAATGGGAAAAGGTAAAGCAGCAGCTCAGGTTGCGCATGGAGCTATTGCAGCAATGGAAGAAACACGAAAATCTCATCCTGAGTTTGTTAGAATCTGGTCTCAAAGTGGTCAAATGAAGGTAGTTTTACAAGTTCCCGATTTTACAAAATTATCACAAATAAAAGTTGATTGCTTAAAGAATGGAATTCCTTGCGTCGAAATAAATGATGCTGGAAGAACTCAGTTACCCCCTGGAACAACTACAGTGTTAGGAATTGGTCCTTGGTGGACGCGTGAGATCGATAAGATAACAGGTGAGTTAAAACTTTATTAGATAAATAGGCGAATTTCATTGCAAATAATTCACAAAGACGTTCGACAAGGTTTTATGAAGCTTAAACCCCTAAATGCTACAGATCTATATGTTTTAAGTAATATTTTAGAGATAAACGACTTAGTTAGTGCTAAAACTGTTCGAAGAGTTCACAGAAAAGGACAAGAAGGACGATCTGGAGATAAAGGTGAAAGAATCCCTGTTTTTTTGAAAATACAAATGCAAGAAGCCAATTTTCATGAATCTTCTCTACAACCTAGGCTCCGAATCCGTGGAACAATTCTGGAAGGACCTGAAGACATAGTATCCATTGGCTCTTGGCATACATTTAACATAGAGATTGGGGTTATAATAAGCATCAAGAAGAACGAATGGACTTCCTATCATTTTAAACTATTAGATGAAGCAAAGAAAAGTGAAACACAGGTTAAAATAGCTCTATTGGTTATTGATACAAGTAATGCGACAATGGCAGTAGTAGATAATTTTAAAGTTAAAATTATTTTTCAAGAACGCTTTAAAATACCCCGGAAAGCAAGTCAATCTAAGAATCGAAATCAAATAATTGGAAAATATTTTAGATCGGTTAGTGAAGCATTAAATCGAATAATTAAAAACGAAAAGATAGAAAATTTGGTTATTGGTGGTCCTGGTTTTGCAAAAGACCATTTTCAAGAGTTCATAACAAAAAACAATCTCAAACCGAAAATTCCAATTCAAATGGAAACCACTTCAACTGCATTAGCAGGGGGGATTTCAGAACTCATTAGTCGAGGGACCATTGATCGATTAGCTGCCGATTTTAGTATCGTTCAGGAACGAAAAATTTTAGATGAGTTTTTAGCCCGTTTAGGCAAAGGTTTAGAGACTGTTGCATACGGACTAGAGTCTGTATTTCAAGCTTCTCAAATGGGGGCAATTGAAACATTATTGGTCCTAGATACACTAGTTAGATCACAAAAAGAGAATGATAAGCGAGCAGTAAGAACCACGTTGAAGAAATCAGAGACAAGCCAATCGAAAATCCATATAGTTCTTGCTTCGTCTGAAAACGGGGAACAACTTGCTTCATTGGGTGGAATATTAGCCTTACTTCGTTTTCCAGTTTATTATGATTAATAACTGCGAAAGATTGAATTTAAGAAATCTGTCATGAAAACTGGTGGACCGGGTGGGATTTGAACCCACGGCCTCCTGGATGCGAACCAGGCATTCTTCCGAGCTAAACTACCGGCCCAATACACCTTATGATACTAAGAAGAATCCAATATTATCTATTTTTGATATTTTACAATTTATTCCTAATAATTTATTTTTTCGTGAGTTCAAAGGTTACAACAAATGAGTCAAATAATTCATTTGCTTTCAAACAAATAATTCAATTCGTTCAGGGTGTAACCCGACACCCGCTATTCCCTCTGCAAAAGCGTTGGGAACTACTTTTCTCATAATGTTGTATGCTTCGTTGACATCGGCATTAATTAGAGTCCTATCTGATACCTGGAATAAGCCCCGCTTAACACGTTTTCCTAGATATTCAGTTTGTTTTCGGATCGGTTCGTGATAGAGGAATGAACATTTCGAAGTATAGCCCTCCTCGGTTGTAATGAAATGAATTCCGTTGTCTTCACACTTGTACTCTAACTGATTTATTACCATATAAAAAGGGACATTAACGAAATGTTGATTATTCCTCCTCCCTATGTTGATGTTTGTTTCCAGTTTTTGTCGAGAAGACGTAGTATTTGTTGAGCGGTCTGAGCAGGTAAGCTTTTGTAATTTTTCGATTGTCGGACATCCTTAATAAGCCAGTTCAAAGTATAGTAACGGATCCACTCCCCAGTCTTAATGAACCAGTGTCGAACCAGGTAATTTGCTTCGTTGTAGAGATTTTTGGACGAGTAGGTTAATGCTTGTAGCGTTGGAGTTGGCTTTAGCCAGATTTCTTCTGTTCGACAACTCACTGTCATTACTTTTTCTCTCATATTAGAATAGGGTGAAATAAAGAGTTCATTTAGTTATTAGATATTTTTGAAACCTTTCATTAAAGGTGATTTTTTGACATTATATTACCTTAATTTTGAAAGAACTGGTTGGAATCCACTTCGAGACAAAATAATTGCAATTGCTTTTCATGAAGTAGAAAAAGAAACTGGTCAACCCATAGGTGAGTTAAAAATTCTTTCTGAGTGGAATAGCTCTGAAATTATCATATTATCAGAGTTTTATGATCTTCTTGATCCCGAAAATCACTGGAATTTTGTTCCAATTGGTTTTGATTTGCATTCAGATTTTCGATTCCTTAGGATCCGAATGAAAGAAGTTATAAAGAGAGATCTACAAATTGAATTCCTCTATGAGAAATTGCCACTAATAGATCTCCTTCCAATAGCTATTCTGATGAATAAAGGGAGATTCAAAGGAACAACAATGTCTTGGACTTTAGGATTTTCGAAATTAGTACCAGTTAACCGTTGGTTTCAAAATAGAGAATATAATCGTTTGTATGAATCTATCCATGTCAAATGTTACCGGTTCCTACAGTTTTTTCAATATCTACGTCAAGAATTACCCTTAGTCTGGGCTCGTTTTACCCCAAAGTCATAAATGAAAGAGCATTTCCCATTTCTGAATGATTCTAGAAATTTCCTTTTATAAGAAAGAAAAGGGTCTAGGTTCTGTTCTTTAACCGAAGAGTAGGAGAATTGCCACCACTAAACCGTAAATAGCTACTGCTTCAATAAATACTAGGAAAATAATTGCTTGACCAAAAGTTTCAGGTTTTTCAGTTATTGCTCCGACAGCTGCTGAGCCAGCAGTCCCCATGCCTATTCCAGCTCCTAAACCAGCAAGACCAATAGCTAAACCAGCTCCTAATGGTTTATAATCTGCTTGAGTTGCATTAGAATCTTCATCAGCAGCTACTGCTGCATTATCATTCGGACCAAATGCGGTAGCCACAGTAATTGTCAGAAAGACAAGGCAAGTAACTGCCACTAAAAGTCCAATTTGAATAATCAGAAATTTCTTCCAATTTTGACGAATGAATGAGTTCACCACTGTTGAAAACCTCGGTTCTAATTAATATACGCAAAGAATTTGTAATATTGATTTTTATAGACTTATTTCTTATTTGTTGTTGTCTTGAGAGAGAGGATTTTTATAGTTATCCGATTTTGCTATTACGTCCGTTTCTGTTTTATATTTTTAACAATTTGCTTCTTTAGAGCGTCTCCTACGGAATAAGAACATGTTTTCGAATTCGGGCTTTTTCAACTTTACTTCTTATACCTACTGCAATAGCCCTCAAATTTTGAATTTCTGTTCTCTTGAAGAGAAGATAGGCAAAAAATGTTCCGATGTTGAAGGGTTGTCCAAGGAGCATTTTGTAAGCGACATAATGAAGATGACTTTTTAATCTAATATCGAGTTCATATAAACTTCCACTTGTTTCAAATGATTCTCTTGCCAATCGAGCA
>JAEOTI010000655.1 GCA_016839955.1 Candidatus Hodarchaeota archaeon
CAAAGATGTCTTATGAGGGGGTCATTGTTCAACTGGAATCTCCTTAGATCTCAAATTGATTTTATTGGACGAACTATTAAAAATTCCTTTTAGAAATGTCATGAAATAGGGTTAAACGAAATTTTTTGAGCCAAATTTGGAGATTTAATAGGTAATAGTGTTCGTTGGACATCATTCAGGGATAATTCATAACTATAGGTTTGTTGTACCAACATCTTTCAAGGCGCATGATTTTCAAAGCTCTCCGTGCGATTAAAGATTGAGAAAAGACAAGTGTTAACAAAATGATTGAAGAAAGATTGGAGAATATTTAACTACATTTTACCAAAATAACTGTGACTTTTGACAAATTCTTTAACTATTGATTTGTTTGTTCTATTTGAAATTGATGAAACTTGATAATTCCTGCTCTCCATTGGACATTCTCCTAAAGTTGTGATTTATCATGGCTACCCAAATTAAAAAGACTCTTTCCTTATTTGATTTTCCTACAGAAGAGACTGAAACAAATAAAATGGTTCTAGACCTCGTAGAGGATCTTTGTATCCGTGAAATTGATCCATTCGACACAGAAATGGAAGAAAAGGGAGTAGATTTTCAAAATGGAAAAGTAATCCTTCCTCCTCCAATGCCCAAGATCCGGAAGAAGATGGCGGAAAATGATCTTTTTGGTCTATTTATTCCAGAAAAATATCAAGGAATGGGGCTCTCTTACACATTACATTCGGCTGTTATTGATAGACTTGCTCAATCAAATGCTGCTGTAGCACTTTTCCTTCCAGTACATGGATCAGCCATGGATTTAATTAATAGACATGGTACCGAAGAAGCTAAGCAATACTACTTACCAAAACTTGCGTCTGGAGAATATTTAGGTGCATTGACCTTTACTGAACCAAATTCGGGTAGTGATTTGGGCTCTGTCACATGCTCAGCTAATCGAGAAGGTGATTCATGGAAAATTAATGGTACTAAAATCTTTGTAACTCACGCAGGAGTAGCAGATGTTTATGTAGGTCTTTTTTCAACGGATAAAGAAAAGGGATCTAGAGGATTGACAACTTTTATCATAGATGCTCATATTCCAGGCTTGTCATGTGGTCGAATTGAGAAAAAATTAGGCTTACATGATTCATCAACAGGAGACCTTGTTTTTCAGGATTATGAAGTACCTGCGAGAAATATATTAGGAAAAGAAAACGCAGGATATCGCTTAACACTTGAAGGCCTTACAGGTTCTCGTATAGCAATTGCAGCTCAATCTGTAGGTATTGCTACAGTTGCTAAGAATAAGGCAATTGAGTACGCTAAACAAAGGAAACAGTTCAAACGACCGATTGGAGATTTTCAAGCGATCCAAACCAAACTTGCAGATATGGAAATGAAAATTCAAGCCGCTAGGACTCTATATTTATCAGCAGCTCATCACAAACATAATAACAGACCATTTTCAACTGAAGCGAGCACATCAAAACTTTATGCCTCTGAAATTGCTCAAGAAGTCTGTGCAGACGCAATCCAGATTCATGGAGGATATGGGTTTATTGAGGAATATGGAGTTGCACGCCATTATCGAGATGCACGCGTTTTAACGATTTACGAAGGAACGAGTGAAATGCAACGATTGATAATTGCGAAAAATTTACTTTCAGGACGAAAGATCTAGAGAATCCATCAAGCTTGACGGGATTTTGCTTTTTCTAAGTTTTTCTTGGATTCTTTTACCGCTTTCTTAATTTTTTTTAGTTTTGGACCTTTTGAGCCCTTCTTACTCATTTTTAGACCTCATCAACAAATTAATGTCAACATGACTAAAATTTTTTATCTTTTAGCAAAATTCTCTTCCATTTCATATAAGGAAAATAAAAAAAAAAGAGAGAAAAAACTCTCTTTTATTCGCCTGGTTTTCCACCCATGAATTTGGGAACGATGACCATAGCAGCGCCTGCAGCGAAGAGTACGAGACCTCCACCTAACCCAGCAATACCAAGAAGTCCTGAGAGTTCTTTAGCAGATTTGAGATCATCTAAATCACCCTTAACATCGGCCCATTCATCATCTGGTAACTGTTCAGCAGAAGCGAATCGGTCAATCCATCCCATGGGTTCGAGATAGGCTGCTAGCTGTGCGTTCGCCACAGTATAGTATGAACCATTGATATCATCGAAGAAATGATTGAATGTTGAATTAGCAACTAACAGATTAAATTGCAATCGCTTGTGACCTTGTAGAACTGCACCAGTGTTTGGTTCGATATCGACGATAATATCATATTCTTCAGAAACAGTTTGGGAGTCTTGATAGTGAGGTTGACAGAGATAGATTGGAAGGCCTGCTTTCCATGCAGACATGTTTGCATAACCTTTGAAGTATTGGAAGTAGTTATCATCTACATCTAACATTGCTGGATCTAGATGGAATCGAAGGGCGTCAACTCCACGTATAGTTGTGTCTTTAGTATAAACGAAATCCAATTGTCGCATTGTATCACTATTCCAGACCAGGAGTGTATCATCATCACTCACGTCTGGAGCAAAGTGAGTAGCGTCTGTTCCATGAACTTCTTCAGTAGTTTTCCAAAAGCCGGGTCCTTGACCAGCAGGAAGACCATTGTAGGTAGAATTATACAAAGTACCCATTACGCTATTCGCAGAGAAGCTCTCATATGAATTTGGACTCAGAAATTGTGCAGGAATTGGATAACCAGATTTCCAAAGTAAACCATAATCGTACGCTTCAGTTTCTTCATCCCAAATATCATCAATATTGTTTGACCCAGTATTGAGACGTTTCCCGCCATCTATTGATGTATCATTGTCAAACAAACTGAATGGAACCTCAGCAACAGGATCTATCCATGTACCTCCGGTATCAGGATCAATACCAAAAATCCATTGTCCAAAAGTCCTAGGTGCGACTAACGATACACCCTCACCCCACATGTATAACGAAGCTATTGCATCACAAAATCCACCCAATTGCATAACTTGAGTGGTTGTAATACCGTAGAGGCCGGCATATAATGTTGTATTTATTGCATAGGTCGCTCGGAATGCTGCAACCCATGTAACATTTTCAGCAAGAGCGTAGTTCTTATTTGCGTTATAGAGAACTGTGTCAACTTCAGTTGCACTCATATTTAGCATTCCTGCTCCAAGTACATACTGAACGATATAAGCAGCTTCAGTGCCAGTTGGTAGAGATGGACTCAGAGCAGAATAAGTCAGGTTACCCCATTGAGCTTTGGCCATTGCTAAAGATGTTGGTAAATCCTGTCCAGACGCATTGAAAGTTGCTGCCATTTGCCAGATTGTGCCGTTCATTAAACTTTGAGCAAGGCCGTAATGGAGGTAGTCTTCACCACCTGCAGCAGCAACATAAGAATAGTATAAAGGGTTCCAACTTACAATAACATCAGTGAGCTCAGGAGAATCAGCTGTTAAAAGACCAGAAGCATTTGCCTCATCCGCAATATACCAATTTGATTCGTTGTAAGTGACACGACCATTAGCATATGCATCGACGGTTTTATGGTCGACTTTTCGAGCGACAAAAGGACCAACTTCATTATAAATTGGTACAGTACCTACAAAAGCACCCGTTTGTGGATTATAATTAGTAATATTATACATATAGAAGCTGTCCCATGTAGGGGCTGTCTCTGTGTTTCCGGGTCCGTTGTATAACCATCCATCGCCCATATCATCCGTGGTTGGATATTGATTAGCATCAAATGTCCATTGCTCGTCCCAATCGTCAGCTCCGAGAACCAATGCATCTTTGACAGCTTTGTCAATTCCTTCGTCAATAAGCATTGGGCCAATCAGTCCAAGTCCGACGGTTACGGTGCCACCGAGTACGAGAAGGATGATCCCACCGACTAGCAGTAGTTTTCCCATTTTGATTTTCACTCCTTAATTTAACACTCAGTTATAAGATCAGTTCAGAAGATTCCATGGTAAAGCGATTTCATCAACTTATAGAACAGATTACCATAGAACTGAAAGTTCCAGAGTTTGACTCTTCCTTATAAAGTTATTTCGCATTAGTTGTTTGTAAGAACTCTTGAACTTTGTTTTCAACTTCTTCCCATGTTGAAGGGACAAAAATCCGATTTCGAAAACCTACAGGTAAATATTGACGATTTCGTCTATGGAGATATCGGGAATCCAAAAGAAATCCCACAGCATAGTCTTTTTTCCCCCTCCAACCTCGTCCTAGTGCTTGGGCAGCTCGTTGTATACTTTCTCGTAAATACCATTGTTCCCCAAGCCCTTTCTTCTTCTCGTTGTAATAGTCCTTCCGTAGTCGAACTACCGGATCTCTAGTTGGTAAAAAAGGAATGCCACAAACAATTACCCCCCGTGAAAGTTCCTGAGGTAAATCAGCGCCTTCAGCAACTTTTCCCCCTACAACTGCACAGAATACTGCAGCTGAACCTTCTCGAACAGCTCTTTTAAACAAGCGAAGTTTATTTTCGTTCTTGAAAGACGACCGTTCTTCAATGAACACATTTTGAGGTAAGTGGCCTGAGAATCCTTCTTGGACAACACTTGAAAGGAAAGAGTAGGAGGGAAAGAAACAGAGTAATCCACTGGTTAATAGGGACTTTATGCTATTTATTGTCCTAGCATAGGATTTGTAAATTTCATTATTTTTTCTGTAACGATATTCTGAAGAAAGGTGGTTTCCCATTGCATCTTTACCTAGGGCAAAAATGAGAATATTTTCTGATTGAATAGTAGAACCAAAATCTTGGCAAACTGCTTCTTCTACGCCTAAGATTTGAGCTGTTAAATCTAAAGGTTCTAGTGTCCCCGAACATATTATAAGAGCTTTAGCTTTATTCTTTATCTCCGATATTACCAATGCAGGATCAAGACATTCCCAACGAATTTTTACTCCAGTGTCCTTAGGATTTTTTTGTAAATCACGTGTTATTATAACTCCAAAACCATTGGGCTCTTGGATCGCTAAAATGCTATTTCCAATTTTTTTAATAGGACTTAATGGTTGAAGTCGATCAGGTTTTTCCTCATAAATATCTTCTATTTCCTTTAGAAGAGAGAGGTGCTTTCGACCAAAAGAATCGGTAAATCCCTGTTCTTGTACAAAATTAGTCATCACTTGCCCTTTACAAAATGTAATTTCTTCTGTACCGATTGTTTCATAGGTAAATTTCTTGGTAAATTCCTTGAACACCGATAAAACAGTGCGAGTCATTTTTTGAAGCTCTTCTATTGTGTGAATTAGAGGTTTTCGATCTGGAATTGAAGAAAACTGATTTTTTAACTGGTTTAATGCACTTAAACTTGTAATAATGTCATCTAAATCTATTTCTTGAGAGAGAATAGTACAACACACATCTTCTAAATTATGACCTTCGTCAAAGATTATAACCGCATTCCGAAGATCAATATTTAACGCTCCTCGGATTTCTCTATCAAGGCCGTATAAGTAGGAGCCTACAACCAGTGTTCGTATTGTAGCTAAATCTCTCGCGGTATAATAGGCACAAAAACTATTTTTTTGAGAATTGAATATAATATCATCTAATCCAGCATTTGATGGTATTTTCACTGATTGAGCTTTTAACTCGGTGATTTTCTTTTTCCCTCGACGTGTTGCATAAAGAGAATGACATGCATAGGCGGGGGTTCTACTAACTCGTGCTTTTCTCCAAATCTCTTGTTTGTTCTTACAGAGTTGAATCTCAAATGGAGATTTGTAAACTTCTGATAAATGGCATAAACGATCTCGTCCTGCAAGTTGTATTGAAGAGCAACCAATAACATCTGTTAGTTTTTTGGCTTCATTGATTACCTGTGAAGATTGCTGATGCGTTCGTGAAAAATAGTATACTTTTGATTTCATATTAGGTTGAATTGCAGCAATTAAATTTGCTAACGTCTTTCCAAATCCTGTACCGGCCTGGAAGAGCCCCACACCATTATTTTGGATAACTGTCTTCATAACATCAATATATTTTTCTTGTGCAGGCCAAAGAACCCACTTTTCACTAGTTCCAGAAGACATGTGGAAAAATCGCACCTAATCTAATGCATTAAAGAGAAGAAATACTCAATTTTCTCAATTAAAAATCATCGTAGTAATCTGTGACTCCACTTAGATTTTTGTCGTTAATAAGGTCATCTAGCATACTTCTCTTTCTTTATAAGAAAATAAAGCTACAATTAAGATTCAATTTTTAGTAAGTCACTATAATAACAAATTTGTATTTCTCAAAAATAAAATGCCATAAATGGTTCTAAGCTTTACCACAATGTTGGTTGATTTTAAATTGTCAAATCAAAAAATAATCCCATCAGATTTCACAAAACTTCAGTTTATTACTACTCCTGCACTTTCTCCGGATGGTAAGAGGATAGCATTTACTATAAAAAGTGTAAATAATCAAACGAATAAATATAGGGCTCCCATTTTCTTAGCTGAAATTGGAAAGGATGATCAAACAGACAAATATAGACAGTTTACAAGTGGGCTTCATGTAGATATATTCTCACGGTTTTCACCTTGTGGAAAGTACTTAGGATTCATTTCAACTCGCATGGACAAGAAAAAACAAGTTTTTGTGATGTCTACAACTGGGGGAGAGGCCTTTCAAATTACACGTTTTCCTAATGGCGTAAAAGATTGGATTTGGAGTTTTGATAGTAACTATATCCATGTGATTGCACAAGTAGATCATGAGGACTTAGAAGAAATATTACACCCAGAACTGGAAGTGGAAATTTCTTATGTTCTAGACCCAGCTACTTTTGAGGCAAATGAGGTAAAGAAAAATAGGGAGTATGAATTAAAAAAAGATCCCCGAGTTATTCAGGATGCTTTTTGTAGAGAGGAAATAAACTATTTAGATAATCGTTATCGTCAACCTTTTATCATCCCTATTCCTAAGCCACTCGAAAGTCCAAAGCAGAAAAAACACCCTATTCGCCATATTGGAGAGTTTGGTTACCATTATGACTTAGGCACATTCAATCTTGATACGACAGCAGTCTATTTAACGAGACACATAGGTGATCCAACTCTTACTCATGATAAAGATCTCATTAAAGTTGAATTAGACAATCCAAAAGATCAACAAATAATCGGACAACTATTTGGGTTTGTCCAAAATATGAGGTTATCTCCAGATGGGCGTTATCTCTCCATCGAAGGAATAAGAAAAGAGGTCGGAATCTATGATAACATGAATTTATTGGTTTATGACTTAGTGGATAACCCTAATAAAGAGTTTAAAAGTGTAACAGATTCCTTTGATCGTTCAGTAAGCGATGCTCAATGGATCAGTGAAACTGAATTATTATTTCGGGCTCCTGATAAAGGGCAAATCAATATTCATCGGGTTAACGTTAAAACAAGTGAAATTCGTTTAGTAGTGGGAGGTGATACGAATATAAACGCATTTTCGGTCTCTACTAATGGAGAACGGATTGCTTACGAAGTGTCACATAACACATTCCCAAGTGATCTTTTTTGGTGTAATAGTGATGGATCAAATGAAAAACGTCTTACAACAATCAATAAAAAATTCCTAGATAACCACAGTATTGCTAATACTGAAGCGTTTACATACCAACGAGATGATATTGAATTTCAAGGTTGGATTTATCTTCCTTCGAATCATAATGGAATAGATAAACTTCCAGTAGTCATTGAGATCCATGGAGGTCCCGCAGTAATGTGGAGCCCTCATGAGAAAACCCTCTGGCATGAATGGAATACATTAGTATCATCCGGTTATGCTGTAGTTTTTTGTAACCCGCGTGGCTCTGATGGTTACGGGATCGATTTTCGAGCAGGTGTCTTCAAAAATTGGGGCGATGATCCAGGAAATGATATTTTGCTAGCCTTGGACACCGCATTAGAAAAATATCCTTTCTTAGACAACACTAGAGTTGCAGTTACGGGCGGATCGTATGGAGGATATATGACTGGATGGCTTGTAACTCATTCGACTCGATTTAAAGCAGCAGTGAGTCAGAGAGGTGTCTATGAATTTGCAGCTTTTGGTATGACGACAGACATCCCTAATTGGCTTGAGAAACAATACGATTTTGACCTGATAGCCGATCATACTAAACCTTGGGCTGATGCGCCCTTAAGTGCTATTAAAAATCTCCAAACGCCCTTACTTATCTTACATGCTGAAAACGATTTTCGTGTCCCTATAGCAACTGCTGAACAGCTGTTCTGGGCAGCAAAAAAATATGGAAAAATTGTTGAATTCGTTAGATACCCGCGAGAAGGACATGAACTCTCCCGTAGTGGCGAACCTCGTCATATTATTGATCGAATCCAACGAATAGACGCATGGTTCCATAAATTTCTCTAGAATTTTAATTCACAGCAGATTTCTAAAACAATTACCTTTCTGGATCTATTACATAAGGACGAGAAGGTGGAAGTTCATTTTTCTGTGAACTTACTTTTAATCGTCCAACACGTACAGCTTTAATTTTATCAGAATCGTTTGATGAAAGGTTTGTTTGACAAATAAAACTTTGATCATCCCAATTAATTTCTCTAAGAAAGCCAACGCCTATTGTCCTGAAACTAGAATCAAGAAGTCCGATATAATGGTGGAGAAAATTGGATTCTAGGATTACAAGGATTCTTTTTCCATATTTATCAGCCAACGTAGAAATATTCTCTGGACTACATTTTTCTTGAGAAATAACTAGAAAGTGGTCAGATAGTACTGAAACAATGCATTTTCCAAATATCCTACAAAAATCCTCTACCGTTTCATTCTTACGAGGTCTGATTAATCCTAAGTTTGGTCCTAGGAAACCAACTTCTTGAGGAAAAATCGTTATATTGTGTTTTAAAGGAAGAACATTCCATAGAGCATTACGACGAGTGATTCTATCTTCTCGTGCAATTGGAATCAATCGAGATGGTGTTTGTAATTGTACAATGCTCGATATTGATGAAAGCGGATCCATAAGATGTTCTAACTCATTTTTCCGCTGAAGACAGACAATATAATCTGGTTGGATTGATTCAACTTTTGATATTTTCAATGTTGTAGCTATGGGTCCTACGACAAAACCTGATGTGTCTATTATAATATTCTTAGCCTTAGATTGAGCTGTAATCAATAATGAGTTCAAACCAATGGATATCTGGAGCAAATTTCCACGAGGATTTTTATCCCCAATAAAGTAGTATGAATCCTCTTTTAGTGAGTCAAGACCAACAAATGGTTGATTTGCAATACCTAGGCCTATTGTTCCGGGAGGTCCTATCTTACTTTGACCTAAATCAGTATCAATGATAGCTATTGGATTTTCAAAAACTCCCAATATGCAATTTGCTAAATAGTTAATGAACGAGCTTTTTCCAGTGTCTACAGCACCTAGAATGAGGAATTTTTTCCCCGATGAGTTACTTACTATTTTTTTTGAAAAATCTCTCCAACCATTAGGAATGCCTAACC
>JAEOTI010000656.1 GCA_016839955.1 Candidatus Hodarchaeota archaeon
ATTGTGTTATTGTCTCCAGTAATAATATCAACAATTTCACTACTAACATTTGGATCTTGCTGAATTGAGAATGATAGAGAAACGTATGCTGTGTTCCCTATAGAATCATTTCCATAAATATGGAGAGTGTAAGCTCCATTTTCTAAGTCTGTTTCTTGTGTTAATACCGTCCAGCTGACATTAACATGTCCTGAAGGACCTTCAAGGTTATACCAATAATGAACTGCATCTCCAGAGAGTAGAATATCTACAACGGGAAATGCATAAGTTGTATTATACGGATCAAGGATAGAGATATTGGGAGGAGTTGTATCTATGGTGAAATAGATGAAATCACTAATCTCATTGCCAGCAGAATCATTTCCATAGACATAGAATGTATAATGTCCATCATTCAGATCCGTTTCATTGTATAGGCCTGTCCAACTAATATTTCCATGCCCTGAGGGTCCAATTAGATAGAACCAATAATTATCCTCAAGATCTCCAACTAGATCTATTATTATTGTCGAAGAACTATAAGTAATGTTCAAAGGGGAGACTATTGTTAACAGCGGAGGAGTTGTATCAATAGTAAAGACTATTTGTGATATTCCTTCATTTCCATTTGAATCATTTCCATACGCATAGAGAGTATAAATGCCATCCTCTAAATTATCCTCGACGATAGTACCTGTCCAGCTCGTATTCCCATGCCCACTGGTACCTTCTAAACTATACCAGTAATGATCAGCTCCCCCTGATAAGACGATAGTGATTGAGTCATCAGTATAGGTTGTATTTAATGGGCTATTAATCACAATTGAGGGAGGAGTCGAATCATCAACATAGACAAAAATAGAATCGTTGTTGAATTGCCCACCCCGATCATAGACGATGAGAGTATAATTATATGTTCCAATTTTAAGCCCATCAATGTTCAAACTGATAGAATTTCCATCCCAACTTTGAGTTGTGTTAAGACTATCGTTTAAGTAAATATAGTACCAATACGGGTTAGCATCAGAAGCATTCCAAATAATCCAGTTATTTGTTGTATCATATTCATAATCCATGAAATCAAGAAGTTCGATTATAGGGGCATCTGTTTCCGACCCTGGAGGTAACATTAATGGATGATGGTCTTTTACTGATGAAAAGATTGTATAGTTCTCATCCCCCAATCCATCATGGTTATTATCTGGGCCAGTATAATCATCCCACCAATTACCATGTGTACCATTATCCCATTGATTATTTAAATTATCATCATAGCCGTGTCCAAGCCCATTCGTCCTAAATGTGTTGTACCAAACGTTACAAAATATACTATCTGAATCTAATTCAATCCCATAGGCACTATTATTTTCCAGAATATTATTTGAAAGATTACAATATTCTGTAACTAAAAGGTAAATTCCTTTACTATTGTTGTAGATCAAGTTGTCTGTAATATTATTATAGGATGAGGGATTCCAAAACATACCATCCCCCTCAAGATGGATACCATCAGAACAAAAGCTTATGTTATTGTTCACAAAGGTGTTTCTATCTGCTGAAGTAGTCAATCCATATTTACAATCATATATTATATTGTTAAAAATGGTGGAATTTTCGGTAATTGTTATCAAAATTCCGTCCCATGTAACATTATAAACCAGATTATTTGACACCGTTGAATTATGAGAAAAATCTAAGACGTAAATACCCTGGGAAACGTTCCAAACAGTATTATATGATAACGTATTATTTTCACCACTATCAACACGAATCGCTCCAAAACTTGATTTGATAGAGAATACCTTGTTTTCTTTCAAGATATTGTCATGTGCAAATGAAAGGAAAAGAGCTCCAATTCCAGCTACATCGGTGATAGTATTGTTTAGAATGTCGCATTTATCACTTTGAACCAAATAGAGACCTTCTTCTTCAGTTCCATTTATTAAATTGTCTCTAATTGTGTTATTGTCTGAATACTCTGCTTTAATTCCACAACTACCTGAATCATGTATTGAATTATTAAGTAAAAAATTATTTTGGGAATTTTGCAATTCGATTCCATATGAGCAATTAGTAAAATTATTGTTTTCAATGATACAGTTATTTGCATGCTGTAAGTATAAAGCAAAGTTGTTGTAGGAAAAAGAACAGTTAATTATTTGAGAATCATTTGTATTTAGCCAAATACCACTTTCTTCAAAATAATCAAAACCTGCATAATAGAATCGGCTATTATATAATTTTACTAAACTGGTTGAATTTGCTATTAGATACCAAGCATTCGAAGAATTACTCGGACAAACGCTTGAATTAGCTATTATATTCAATTCAGAAGATTCATTCACCTCAATTCGAAATTCACCATCAGAACTACAATTTATCCACAAAGTAACATTTTGTAAAGTAAGATTTCCAGAATTTGTAACAATTAAATTACCATTCAGAGTTATATTTTCATCCCAGACTACTGTCTGACTATCAACGATCCAATCGCCGGTTCCTGAATAAGAGGAGTCCTCACCACTTCCGTCTGTTAATTGCGGTAAAGGTCTAGGCGTTCTAGACTGTGTGTTTGGTTGTTCCACTAGATTTTCAATAAATACAAAACTATTAACATTCTTTTCACTTAACTCTGTCATCAATCCATCAGAATTTTTTGATTTGATGTCTTCCAGATATTCTAGTTGCGCTAGACTTGTTTTATCAAATGGAGAAACAATATTCTCTTCATTGTCATTATTTAGGTAGAAAGTGTGATTAAAAGCAACAAAACTAAGACTAAATGTCACGAATAGGAAGAAATAGTTTCTACATAATGTAATCTTCGGTCTTTTAGTAAATAAAATAGAAAAAAATCCTTGATCCAACGAAAACTCCTCTTTTTTCTAGTATTAAACGTAAATAGAAGAGACAAGCCTAATTGTTTTATTTTTTTCCTTCCAATAACGAAATAAGAGAATTACAAATTTTTTTAAAAAAAGAGCTCTCTGAAAACTTTCAGGTTTATAAACTTCTAATCTTATTTTCTAATCTAGGACGACTTCGAACAGACAGTGGTTGTGTCCTGTGGAATGACATTCTATCTCTTTCACTCTTACATCCTCATCAAGTAGAAGATCCAATCTACCATGAATGAAACCTGCAGTAAAATCACATAAGGGAATTTTTTCCTCTTCTTTCTCTTGACCATGAATATCCACAAGGGGTTGTTGAAGACTCCCGCTACCAGAGGCTGTGGCGCATTCCATGATTTTTACATGGGCAGTCTCGTCATCAATGAACTTAACATAAACATTACCGTGGTTTCTTTGAAGTATAGTACGAGGGTCATTGAAATAAGCTTCAAGAACCTTTATTCCGTCCTCAAAATCAAGGGGGAGTTTGTAAGGAGAATCTTCCTGAAATAGAATAGATTGTAACACAACTTTGTCGACTCCTAGACGACCATAGTGGGCACCTGCATAATAGAGGAGAGTCGAATTAAAGGGATCTGCAAATTTTAAACCGTTAAGAACTTGTTGTAAAACTGTTATATGAACGTAATCACCTACACCTGGTCGAAGAACTCGTTGCATGAGTACACTTTCGTAGGTATTTTGTGAGATAGTACTCAAACAATTCTCAAACATTTCAGATCGTTTTTCAGACATGAATTCTTTATCGTCTTCACTAGCGATTTCAAAAGATGATTCTTCCCCTAGTTTTAATTCAAATTCACAGAATTCATCCCCTAATCCCCAGCAAGCGGTCTCTTTTACAGAACATTGTTCTCCTAATTGCGTTTCAACCATCCCAGCGATATCCCCCGCAGTAAAATTACAGAGAGGGGTCTGTATATCAACTGCATGAGTAGAAATTGCGGATCCATAAATACGGATCGTTGCTGATCTCGTACCAGAACGCATTACTTTTGCGCCTGATGAAAGGAAGGTTGGGAATAAATCCTTAGTTGCATCATACATCTTTCCAAGACCAGTTACTATTTCACGAAACCGTTTGCTTGGTTCAAATTGGTCGAAAATTCTAGGATTGTATTCGAATAATTTTGTTTGAGTAGCCCCAAAACGACCCATTAAATTACCAGCTCGGTAAATGTATCTAATTGAAGATGCACTGATTGACATCATACTCGTCACAATAGCTTGAAGAACGCCGATATGCACATAATCCCCAATTGCAGGGCGAATCATATCACCTTCTTCGTCAATCGCCTTTAATGCATTAGAGGAAATTTGTAACATGTTATTCTTCATATTTGCCGGTAAATCTCGTTCTTCCCGATCTACACGAGCTTCTATAAGGGCATTAAATAAATGGTTAAATACTTCAGCTCCCGATCCTGCAAATATTGATCCAAATCCTTCTCCTTGGTCTTCCATTCCTCCTGAGTCAAATGATAAAACATCAGGAGCACCCATTGTAGTCGTTGATCCTGCATCAAATCCCATCATCTCAGCAAGTGCTCCAGAAGAACCAGAGCTTCCAAGGAGTTCTGACGCTTCACTTGCAGAGAGAACAGTTTTATTGTCAATCAAAACTTCTGGAACATTTACAATTCCATATTTATCTCGTAAAGCAGGGTGCTTTTCAGTATCAATTTGCAAAAAGTTGATGTGGAAGGACCCAGCAGTATCTAGAATCTTATCAAGATGCTTTTTCACGATTTTACAAGGAGCACAATCCTTTCCCATGAATAAGACAATGGAAATTGCCTCATCTGTGGAACTACTCAACCTTAATTCTACTCCGATTTTTAGATGACCGAATAACACATTTTTCAATTATTTTTTTTGTGAGTAATGAAATCGGAATTTTAATTCCTTTTGAAGAATTTTGTTCTAGTTATCATTGAGTATGACTCAATAAATTGAACTTTTTATTACAAAAGTAGTCAAATGAGTAGTTCAAATAACTCGTTGTTATCTTTCAGCCCTCTCTCTTCAAACTTTATAAAGAAGTATGGATGCAGAAGGGATGATTGTTGAGGTAAGAAGTGAATGACAATTCGAACCGAACAGATTTTCCTCCCACCTAGTCCTGTTATTGGTAAGGCATGTCATTCTGCAAATAATTTATACAATGAAGGAAATTACCGTGTTCGACAGGAGTTCATTAATAATGGTAGTTGGATTCGCTATAACCAACTCTATCATCAATTGAAGGACTCTCAGAACTATCGAGCGTTACCTGCCCAATCCAGCCAACAACTTCTTAGACTCCTCGACAAAAATTGGAAAGTCTTCTTCAAAGCTATCAAAGACTGGAAAAAACATCCCGAAAAGTATCAAGGGCGACCAAAACTTCCAAACTATTGCAAAAAGAACGGGGAATACTTGTTACTGTTCACCAATCAGCAAGTCACAATAAAAGAGGGCGTGCTCCGACTTCCCAAAAAATTAGGGCAAATTAAGACTCATCTCACTCAAAAACTCCGAGGTGCACGACTTCTCCCCCAAGGGACAGGCTAATTACTCGAAATCCTTTATGAAAAACTTGACGTTCAATTACGACCACACAAGAACAGAATTGCAAGCATTGATCTAGGTCTTAACAATCTTATAACTATGGTCAATAACATTGGTGGACCCCCGATTGTTATTAATGGTAAGAGTGTCAAAGCCCTGAATCAATATTTCAATAAACGAAAGAGTCGTTTACAAAGTATTTATGATAAAATAGGAGTAAAAAATAGTAAAAAACAACAACGAATGTTCTTAAAAAGAAAGAAGCAGATAAAAGATCGTCTACACAAAGCGAGTCGTTTTGTGATCGATTGGTGTATTAAAAATAACATCGACACCTTGGTAGTAGGCTACAACCAAACATGGAAGCAACACATCAACATTGGTAAAAGGAACAACCAACATTTCGTTAACATACCGTTTTTCATGTTAATAACTCAATTGGAATACAAATGTGAAGATGATGGTCTTAATTTCATTACAATAGATGAAAACTACACATCCAAGTGTTCCTTCCTCGACAACGAACCACTACAGAAACATTCTAAGTATCTAGGGAGACGGATTAAGAGAGGTCTGTTTCAATCTTCTACTGGAAAACTAATCAACGCATACTTAAACGGAGCGTACAAC
>JAEOTI010000657.1 GCA_016839955.1 Candidatus Hodarchaeota archaeon
AAACACTTAGAGAAAAAAGGAATATCACGAGATAATCTTGATAATTGTCTCCTTGAATTGGAAAAATTAAGAGTTGTAGATTTACAAATTGCGAGTGATCAAAAGAAGGTAGAAAAACCGGATGAGGGAATTCACTTCAAAGGGAGAGGTTTAATTTATTATGTAGGGTGGCGCACCTAGAAATATCCTTGATTGATTAATATCTAAATCTTCAACAACGGATTTGGTCTTGAATGAAAACAGAAAAAGTCGATAGGGTTCTTCTGGAATCCAGGAGTCCTTTTTCATCGACTATTGTTGGAGATGGTTGGGATAAAGTCATAGATGTTGATGAAATAAATCTTAAACCAACCCGTCTTATTCTTAGAGCTATCCGTGAAGTGCACCAACAACCAAGCCAAATGGTGTTAGTTCAAGGCGAACCAGGAATTGGGAAAACACACATTGTTGTGCGTTTAAGGAAAAAAGCACGAGAAAAAAACTATCTTTTCGTCCAAATTCACCCACCAAGTGACCTTTCGACTATTTTCACACATATTTTTCGAGAATTATTCGTAAGTCTTCGAAAAAAAAGCAAAACTGCAGAATATAGTCCATTGGATGAACTTGTTGGGCAGGTTATTAGTCGAACACTGTTAGAAATATTCTCAAAAAAAGATGAAAAACTACCTAAATGGCTGGAAGGTGCTGAAGATGACGAAATGCAGATATATGAAAGATTAAAGTCTCTTCAGGGGAAAGAAGCGACATTATTAGAAAATTTGACCACCTTAGCTACTAATTATCTCTCAGAAAACTATCCTGAATTAGAAATCCAACTAGTACGAGTTTTATTATTATTACTTGCAAAACCCGACTTGAGAATCCTTGCACTTGAATGGCTACAAGGTAATGACCTTGCAGAGAGCAGTCTAGAAATTTTAGGAGTAACAAGTTCAATTAATAATGACGATATGGCTGTCAGAGTACTGAATACAATCATCACTCTTTTAAAAGATAAGCCAGTTCTCATGGTTTTTGATCAGTTAGAAAGCGTTTCAGACAGATTCAGGGAAGAAGAAGGTATAAGGGTATTGTTTGACGTTCTCGTTAGGATGCATGATCACACAAATAATATCGCTATACTCCTTTTAAGTCAAGCCCATGCTTGGAGTGGTGAAATATCCAAAATAATTCAAAAATCTGCACTTGATCGAATAGATAAAATGACATTTCTTTCAACACTCTCTGAAGAAGAAGTTATAGAACTTGTTGAAGCACGATTGACAAGTCTCTGGGCAGAAAATAGGGTAGTTCCTCCCTTTCCTACATATCCTTTTGGAAAAGATTTCCTAATATCAATTGCAGAACAACGAGGATGGAATCCACGTAGTATATTGAAAGCCTTAAGTGCTGTACTTGAAGACATGATTCTTGAGAGTCAAATTTCTATTCCTACAATATCTCCTTCACCCATAACAGAGATTTCTGTCTCTGGTGAAAGAGAGAGTGAAATCACTTGGGATAAAATCAGCATATATTTAACGAAAAAAATGAAAGAACTCGAAACTTATTTTAATTCTAATCCTGACTCTTTTCCTTATCCCTTTCTACAGGATTCAGTTAAAGGAGCACTTTTAGACATTATTAAGGGAAGTGCTAGTGAAAACATAACACTTGGTGATGAAAGGATTTTATTTCAAGGTGTGGAAGTTGGTGCAGGTATCGCAGGAAGAAAAGAGATTGATATAATTAGTGAATATACATCTCGGGAACAGCAAAATAAGATAGTTGGATTTGAAATAAATAACTCCCAAAATTCGATTTCAATATTCTACAGCCTCCAACGATTAACAAAAGCATTAGATCAACCGCGGATCGACATTGCATTTCTTTTACGTGATGAAAGGTTACCCACTAATCTTGGACCACGGTCTACCGAGTTAGCAAAGAAAATCAATGAATCTGGTGGGAAAATTACCTATCTAACTGAGAAAGATACTGTATTATTTGTTACGTCCAAATCATTATTGGACATGGCTAGTGCTGGAGATTTAAACGTAGAAGATTATCTTGTTCCAAGAAGGGAAGTAATAAAGTATGTTCTTGAGTTTATTGTACCGAAATTATCTTCCTTAGCTAAGATATGTAGCAAATTAGATTTGTAATTTTTTTTTTATTATAATCACAATTATATGAGGTATTTCTGTTGGAAATTAGAGAAATGACGAGAGAAACTTATACGAAACAAGTTTATGAGGATTATATGCAGTTAAGAAGAAGAATTGAACAACTTCATTCTGAAAACAAATTTTCATTGATAGGTGCGGATCTTTATTTCATCCAAACGAAGAAATATAACAAGGAAGGATATGAATTCGCTAAAAATGATCTTTATAGTCACATTGATCACTTTCCATTAGCTTTGGTCCGCCATTATTATATTTATGAACAAAAAAAACTAATAGGTGTGGCAACAATATATCCCTCAGCGGGAGACGAGCAAAAGAAAACATGGGTTCAACTTTCATCTCTATATCGAGTTATTATTAATGAGCTTCAAGTTCCTCCTGAAGATTTTCTTCTACGGATCGAAAATATATATCTAGCGGCTCATAAAAAAAGCCATGGGACACCTGTTGTATTATTTGAGACTAAAATTGAACCAAATGATTTCTTTCTCAACCATCTCTTATCAGTTGGATATCAAATAAAAACAACAAGTCATTCATTTCAGGTTCCTATTTTAACTCTTAAGAGTAAATTAAAGGATCTTGAAAGTGCAAATATACAACTTTATAACATTGAAGATTTCTTTAAAGACCCTAATTTAGAAACAAATCTAAGATATATGATTAATGAGATCTTTAAACTCCAACAGCAGCTTGGGGAACAAGAATTAGAAGAGACTATTCTTACTGAAAGAATCATTGAAGGACTTAAGGAGATAAAAGAAGAGAAGGGTATTTTTTTTGGTAGAGGAAATTTTTATGGGTTGTTTGAAGCAGATTCTAAAAACATAGCTGGTTATACTGCATTACTCAAATCTCTCGAAAACCAATGGACTCTTTATAATCATACGGTAATTGGTGATGATCGTGTTAAACGCATAATTGGATCCTTCAAGGCAATTCTAAGAGCAATTGAAACGCAAACAGACTCATTTGATGACCAATTGATGTTAAATACTTCTGCACGTGATACTCAATTCACATCTACTATAGAAAAACTAGGCTTCTCATTAAATAAAATTCTTTATGATCTAGCCAAAGATGGTCCAGATAAAGATAAAATCATGTTCGATAGCTATGCAACAAGCTTATTTCAAACATAAAAAGTAAAATAAAAGGAAAAAAAGATTGTAATTTAATGCGGTAGTTCAATTAGATTAAAAAAAATAGTGATTAAACACTATCTTAACGAATTGATATTCTTGAATTTCATATCTAGAGGGTTGAAAATGGTTGAAAATGTCATTATTATTGGTGGAGGCCCCGCAGGCTATACTGCTGCAATTTATACATCAAGAGCAGACCTTAAACCTATTGTTATTGAAGAGAAAATCGCTGGAGGCCAATTAGCGAATACAACCGATGTAGAAAACTTTCCAGGATTTCCAGAAGGAGTGTTAGGTCCTGATTTTGGGAAATTAATCGAGAAACAAGCGCAGAGATTTGGAACACGAATTGTACAAGATCGTGTAATAGAAGTAGACTTTTCATCCCACCCATATCTTGTAAAAACCTATTCTGAGGAATATCGAACTAAAGCTTTGATCATTGCCACTGGATCTGATCCAAGGAAACTGGGAATTCCCGGTGAGGAAGAATACGCGGGAGCTGGTGTCTCTTACTGCGCAACTTGTGATGGTTCGTTCTTTCGGAACTTAGAAATTGCTGTGGTGGGTGGTGGAGATTCTGCTGTAGAAGAGGCTACTTTCTTGACAAAATTTGGGTCAAAAGTATACTTAATTCATCGTAGAGATGAACTACGTGCTACAAAAATCATGCGAAAACGTGCAATGGAAAATCCTAAGTTAGAAATCATTTGGGATTCGGTTGTTGAAGAGGTCCTTGGTGGAGATATGGGTGCTGTCGAAAAACTACGGGTAAAAAACGTAAAGACAGAAGAGATATTGGAGCTACCAGTTGGAGGATTATTCATTGCAATTGGTCATATTCCAAATACTGAGATATTTGCAGGAAAAATTGATCTAAACGATGAAAAATATATTGTGACAAATGAACGCATGCAGACAAATGTCACTGGAGTTTTTGCTGCAGGTGATGTTCGAGATTCTCCTCCTCATGGTTACCGTCAAGCCATTACAGCTGCGGGAATGGGTTGTGCTGCTGCGATTGAAGTTGAGAGGTATTTGACATCCCTTGAGGACTAAGAATACCTGAGTAAATCAGAAAAATGAAATGACTAACATCTTATGGCAAGTTTTATTGTCAAACTTGCTATTATTCTTTTTTTTTTTTAAAAAAGCTTGATTTTAGGGTTAATATTAGCAATCGATTTTTATTTTCCCAAAATCAGAATGAAAATCTTAATCAAATTTGGTTCAGAGCTAATTCTCTAAAGTGGTAAATTGGTGGATTGTATGACTAAAATTAAATCTTTTACCTTATTATGCGTTGCTTTTACTATTGGAATTATGATAGCTCCTGTTTTAGAAGGAGTATTTCTCTATGATTCATCATTCTCCGAAGCTGGTATTAAACAAAATGGAGAAGAAGAACCTGAGGAATTTCAATTTGTTCGAGTACCTCATACGTTTCCAACAGAATCTGAAACTCTAGAAGCAGCAATGATGTTATCACAAGAAATAGCATGGAGATATGAAATTTCTGATGGTGCAATTGATAGGTTAGATACATGGCTTGCACCT
>JAEOTI010000812.1 GCA_016839955.1 Candidatus Hodarchaeota archaeon
GAGAGTTTTGTAAAAAAATGCCCCGCCTGTGGAAAATCAGTAATTGATTGAGTTACCATCATTGAAATCTAAAATGCTTTTTAATTAAGCCACTAACATCTCTCCATTCATTAGAACGCATTGATGTGTGTCTAATATCTTCTATTTTTTCCTTAAAGTATATTTCAAAATCTTTTATTAGTGAATTAAGCTTTCTCCTAATTACTAGATTTTCTTCTTTTACAAGAAGTGCGAAAACAACATCTTCGGTACTATTTAATTCAAACATTACTTTACGATCTCCATGGTCAATTGTTCTTATTTTTTCTGCACCCTTTATTATTTCTTTCAACATTGACATTGTTCCTATTAAACCTCCAGATATAATTAAAGCATCAGAATCATCTCTTTCTTTTACAAATTGATGATCATACAATAAAATTCCCGTTTTATAAATAACAAATATGTGAATTAATTGATTAACCCATTTGATAATAGGCAATCTAATTTTAATAACTCGACTTCTTTCCTCTCTGTTGAATTCTCTTATTATATCCCCCTTATGAAGTTTTATTATATCATCGGAGTATTGTATTTCAAATGGAAATTCATCGTGCTTAAGTTCGATTCCACTACTTTTTATTTCAATAATGGCATAATTTTTTTTCTCTTTTAAAAAAACAGATATATTTCCTTTTTTAGGCGCCGTTTTCAATGAGTTTATTAAATAATATTCGAAAATCTGTTTAAATCTAGCTTTATCAACTTCAGAGAATAAGTCTTCTGATGCCCTTAAATCTATACCTACACCTCGAGATTCTAGATCCTCATAAGCCCAATGGATAGATTCATTTACAATTTTATTAAGATTTTCTACTTTTTTATTTAATTCAAATTTATCTGATTCAATTTTTGAAATATCTAGGATTCTCTCAATCATATTTGCAGATTTTTCTCCACCATCTCTAATAAGTTCTATTAATCTTTGCGCATTTTTATCTAATTGATCCTGGTAAGATTCGAGGAGTACTTCTGACACATCAGAAATAACGCTTATAGGATATTTTAATTTTTCTGATAATTGAGTTGCTAAATCCCTTTTAAGCAAATCTAATTCTTTTAATTTCTCTCTCTCTTGTAAAATCAAATTCTCTGCTTCTTTTTTCTCTGTAATATCTCGATACATACCAAAAAAACCAATTTTTTTACCAAGAGAATCGTATTTTAAATATACTGAGGCTTCAATAAATTTACGCGGTCCAACTTTGGTAATCGCTTCAAAGTCAAATAATAGTTCGTCAACTTCTTGTTTATAGAGTTTGTTAATTGATTCAAGAACATCATCTATATCATCATGAGCTATGATTTGATGAACTTTCATTGATAGTAATTCATCTTTAGAATAGCCAAAGTATTCACTGACTCTTTCATTAACAAATGTAAAATTTCCTTTAAGATCTACTTCAACATAACCCTCTCTCATATTTTCAAGAATGCTACGATATTTTTCTTCAGATTCTTTTAATTTTTCTTCTGCAATTTTCCTTTTGTTGATATCTCTTGCTATAAGAATTCCTTTGAAGACATTATCGCTATCCTTAAATAATTTTCCTCTAACTTCAAGCCAAATATAGGTACCATCTTTTTTTTTATATCTTAATTCTCCACTTTCTTTACCCGTTTTGATTCCTTTTCTCCATTTCTTTGCAACTCCTCTTACATCATCAGGATGCAATTTATCAAATGCGGATCGACCTAATAAATCTTCTTTTGAATATCCCAATACATTTTTGTGCGTTTCCTCGTTGATATACTCATATTCAAATTTTTCGTTAAGAACTGTTATCATATCGTAAGCGTTTTCCGAGATTACCCTATACTTTTTCTCGGATTCTCTCAATTTCCGCTCTACTTCTTTTCTGGCAGTTATATCTCTAGATGCCGTAATAATTCTTATATCTCCAATAAGATTTTCGACTATTTTTCCATTAACTTCGAGCCAAATATAGATCCCATCTTTTTTCTTAAATCTTAATTCTACCTTACCTACTCCAGATTTCCATTGATCTCTAAATGTTTCAAGCGCAAAATTAAAATCATCAGGATGTAGAAAATTTCGTAAATTCATTCCAATTAAATCTGCTTTTGAATATCCTAGTAAATTATTATGAATTTCTTCATTTATATATTCAATTTTGCCCTTACTATTAATCGCAGCAATTAAATCATTAACATTTTCGGAAATGATTCGATAATTTCTCTCAGATTCTTTCAACATCAGTTCTGCTATTTTTCGAGCGGTTATATCTTGGGAAACTACTTGGATCAACGTTTCATGATCTAAAACAATTAAAGATACACTTGATTCTACCCATTTCCTCTCACCAAATTTGTTTGTGAATTCAAATTCGATGGGTTTGGATAGTGCGTTTTTTAAAGCTTTACTAAAAGTTTCCATTAACCAAGGAATTTTCTCTTTTGGAATTGTATAAAAATCTAAATATCTATTTTCCAAAATCTCATTTCGGGATATGCTGAGAAGTTTTTCAGTTTCTTTATTACAATCAACAACCATTCCTCTACTATCTAATAATGTAATAGAATTAGGTGAATTTTCAACTAGAGTTCTATA
>JAEOTI010000658.1 GCA_016839955.1 Candidatus Hodarchaeota archaeon
ACTGCCTTTTCAGCACTTTGTTGTGTAGCGAAACAAACCCATTCATACTCTTGATTTTTCATGCTGTTTTTTGCATGTTGTAGGTCTTTTGCAACCTGTCTTAACCAATCCAGTGCTCTTTCCAAATCAAAAATCACCAATACTTCACTTAATTCTAGAAACAAAGTTATCAATAAATTTATTGATTTGATCCCAATCACGTAGATCTTTTCTTTTATTCAACTCAATATTAGGATCATCTTTTGCAACCATTTTCAACATTTTTCTATTAATCCAACTTAGTTTTGTTGTCTTAGATAAATCAAATACTCCTCCAAAAGCATCATATAATACATGATTTCCTAAATCCAAACCTAGTTCTTTGAAAATCTTTACTAGATATTTCTCCACTATATCTGGTCTTTCTTTTGGATCAGAAGCTTCTCCTGAACTAAGAAATATACCCACTAAAATTTTATTCTCGTTAATGTCGTTGATATTTGTTCTTAAGAAATTCTTTGCTTCTTTTGTCCATCGAGTAACACGAATACCACTACCAATTAAAACTCCAGAATAATTGTTAATGTTGGATATTTTATTGGTTTTAGATTTTAAGTTTATTAAATCAACTAAAAAACCTTTTTTTTCTAGAGTTTGTTTAAAATTGATTGAAATCTCCTCTGTAGTTCCAAAGCGGCTTCCATATGCAATCAGAACTCTTTTAGACATATAAAATAGCACCTTAACTCTTAATCTTGTTTATTATGAAACAAAAAACTGTTATTATTAGCAGGACTAATATCGCTTAATAAATAAAGATAAAATAAAAGGTGTTAAATTAGGGAGTAATTTATGGTAAAAGAGTCTTCTCATAAATTTGATTTAGAAACAGGCACATTGATTATTTCATCAAACACTTTACAGTTTATTCCTTCATTAAACTCCGTTAAAAAACCAAAATATATTTCACGAACTGGAGATCTACAAGAATTCAAAACTAAAATTCATAAGGGGCATCCAATTTCCGAATTAACAGAAGCAAATTACGATGGAAAAAACATATGCTTTTTCTTTAAGAGAAAACTTAGATTAGCAAGGTTCGAACTAAAAATTCCAGTTTCAGAGCAGACTGCTGAAAAAATTCAAAGTATTTTTCGAAAAGTTCCTAAATCAGATATTATCAAACTAAATACTGACGAAACTATTCAAAAAGGAACCAAAAAGGATCAAGTTCATCTATCCTCAGAAATAATACTTGAAAAGGAATTGAAAGAATCAATCATTCGGTTAACAAATGAGTATTTCTTTTTAGAAGCAAATAAAAAGAAATCTGATCATGAAAAGGCATTAGTTCCGTGGGAAGAGAAGTTCGCTAAATTGAAAGATAAGATTGACACACAACTACGTGAAGGTATCCCTCTTTGGAAGATTCGGAATATTAAATATAGTGAGAAAGGATTAAAGGTTGTTTATGGTTCGAAAGTTCCAATTTCAAGGAATGTCATAGATATTGCAATGACTCCAGAAGATGCTAGAGAAATTGCTAGTGTTCTTGAAGAACTTCGTGGTGGAGAAAAAGAAATTTTTCGGATCGTAAAAGGAAATTTTATGATTATTCTCACGCAAAAACATATTTCGTTCGAAACTGCTGAACACAAACCTGACATAAAAAAAATCAGACTAAATCGTATTCATCATATTGATTATAATAATGAAATTTTAACTTTAAAGGGATCTAGAAAACGATGGATGACCTTACTTCTCCAACATCAAGAAATAAGGTTTTCAATCCCAAAAAAAGAAACTCAAAACTTAATTGATCAAATTAATATAATTAGAAGCCAAGAAGGTTTGGAGGATCTAAATTTAATATAATAAGTTCACTTTTTAACTTTTAAAAACTTTGAGAATCTGTTGATATTTATTTAGGTAATTTTGGATTTCTTCAACCTGTTCTTTTTGGCTTTTAGGACGAATGGATTTTCTAGCTTGGTTTAAACGAAGTTTATTTTTCTTAAATTGAACCTTTGCCTTTATTAAGATTCTTTCTAGCTTTTTTTCTTCAGACTGTATAAGGACTTCTGAAAAAACTTCAGAAGCCTCATAATAATTCATCTGCGCACTTAATATCATTCCTTGGATAATTCTAACTTCCAGGACATCAACAACCATGTGTTTTTCGTCGAGAAGATTGAATACTTGATTAATAAGGTTTTGAGCTTCATCCATATATTTTTCATCATATTTTAATGAGAATTCTAGTAGAGCAATATGAGCTAGATCAATCAGAGAAGCTAACATGTAAGCTAATATTTTTTGATTTTTTGCTTTTTTCAGACAAATTTCAAAGTGTTGTTTTGCAGATGTAGAGTTATTTCGGGCTTTCTCAAGATATCCTTTATAGTAAACTACATAGAGTAGTGCCATTTCAGATTCTAAGAGATTAGACACCGTTTCTGCTTCACTGAGATATTCTTCAGATTTAGAGTAATTTTCCAAATCGCTATAAACACCAGATAACGTAGCGAGATTGTCTACATACCCTCGATCTTGGATTTTTAATTCTCGCCACATTTGTAAACTTTCATTTAATAACATTTCAGCTTTTTGGAAGTTACCACGAGTCCAGGCAAGAATTCCTAAGTATTGTGTAATCTCTGCTATTCCATCACTTTTTCTAATTTCGATTGAAAGATCTCGAGCATCAAGAAGTAATTTTTCTGCTTTCTCTAAGCTACCATATCGAATATTGATTTCAGCCATGTTTCGCAAAGTAATTACTAAATCCGATTTACTTGTTAATGTATCCATATTTTTACGGATCGTAACAGATTTGTTATAATATTTTAATGATTGATTAACTTCACCAAGATCATCACAAACCATTCCTAAATTATGTAAAGAATTTGCTATTCCTTCTAAATCATTAATCGTCTCTCGGATTTCTAAACATTGAAGATAATAAGCTCGAGCTCCTTCACTGTTACCACGAAGTCGTTCAAGGTGAGCGAGATAGTTCAAAGTGTAAGCTTGTCCACGTTTGTAATCAACATTGAGACTCTTTTGTAATGCTTCAGAAAGATATCGCTCAGCTTTATCGTTATCACCTTTTTTCCAATACAACTTTCCAAATTCAGCCAAAATATCAATTTTTAAAGAGATGTTCCTAGCAGATTGATTCGCATATTCTAATAATTCAATAAGAAGAGAAGTCGCAGAAACTAATTCCCCAAGACTGACAAGTTCTTGGGCTCGAACAAGTTTCATTGTTATATTGGGATCCTGTGAGTTATATTCTTCTCCTTTCAATGAGATCATTCCATTCTTTGTTATCTTAAATCACTCCTTTGATTCTACTAATTTACAGCAATTTACCGATTTTTTTTTAAATTCCAGAATTGAGAATTACAATAGCTTTCTTAAATTCTTTTTGAAGTTAAAATTAGTTTTTATGATTATTTTATTCTCTTCCTTCTTAATAACTCTCATTTTATTTAAATAAGCGAGTAATGTTGAAATTCTATTAACTTTAAATGATTGCTTCTTGTTAATTTATCAATTTTTCAGGAAAGATATTTGGTTACATTCTTAAACTCTTTTTGCTAGTATCTCTGTATTATATCTTGAGGGATTCAGGCACTTGATTCAAATTCAAAGGCGAATCTCTAGAGTTGATACTCTGTTTTCAATGGATAAGCTAAACCTCCATCTTCTTTGGTTATTTTCTAATAATTTTAAACTTAATAAAACTAACATTTATCCAAATGTTGATTTTAGTAAAATTAATTCATTTTTTACTTTTTTAAATGAAAATTATTCAAACTTCTATCAGATTGTAACAAAAAACGACGAGGTAATCTAAATTGAGATTGAAGGATAATTATTCTCAAATAAAAATTGGAAAACAATACTTTTGGTTATTTATTTTTGGTTTCTTTGCATTTATCTTGACGCTGTCCATGCTAGCAAGTGTTCCAGCCGTTTTAGCTGAAGATAAATCAATAGATGAAGAAATCGAAGAACCATTAGAAAAAAATCCAATAACAATTGGTGATCGAAACTATCAATCTGTAAATGATATTGATAAAGAAACTCTTGAAAAAAACAATTGGGAAGGAGAAATTCTATCAATAACACCTTCAGAGTTTATTAATGAAGGTCCAACAACAATCCAGCTACTTGTTGATATCTCT
>JAEOTI010000659.1 GCA_016839955.1 Candidatus Hodarchaeota archaeon
ATTTTTTCGGATGGAATTACCAAAACAAAGAGAGTTTTACAGAATGGATAATAAATTCATTATAAAAAGAAATCCAAATAACATTGTTTAACGATGTCATTTTTTCACCATTGTATGCAGGGTATTTATCCTATATCCTAGACAAAGGTGTGCAGAAGGATTTAAAGGGGATTTATAACATTGGTTGCTCAAACCCTATCTCTAAACTTGACTTTGGGTTGTATCTAAATGATATTTTTGGACTAAATTCCAGTTATATCATTCCTATATCCATTGATGAAAAAAAATCAATGGCTTCAAGGCCAAAACAGATGCAACTAGCTGTAGAAAAAGTTGAAAGAGCAATTGAAATAAAAATGCCAACAGTAGAAAATCAAATCATCTTAATGTATAAAGATTTCGAGGAGAATCAACCAGAGAGATTGAGAGGATTAGAAAAGTGATGCTATCAGTGAGAGATGAGGAGCTTTAACAACTCAATAGACAAAAGCTAACCGAATAGTTATTACAAGGTTAAATCTTGTTCTTTCATCAATAAAAATCAAGTATTTTTACAACCTATGTAGTAATCTCAGTTTTCTATCTCTCTGTCTCACCCATTTTAAGAGGAATTGGTAATATCAACTTCTGTTGAATTTGTTACAAAATTCCAAGCAGATAAATATGATATAAAAAGGTTCATTGGTTTTTAAATAATAATATAACCATCAACTATCATGTGAACAAAAATGTTTTATAAAAAGGATCAAATCATTTAGTTACATAATTAAGACCTTTTTGGGTTTAAATATGTCAATAAAATCTGAAGAATCTTTGAAAGTTGATATATACTTTTTTGGGATTCTTGGATTCTTCTTATTTTTATCTTGTATATTTGTCTTTCTTCATGGCGAATTCATTGTTTCTGATGGGTATATTGAATATTCTAAGGTTATTTTCTATGATATTTTTAATGGGCCCAAACCTACAGAAGCCGATTACCAAATAGCTGTTTATGCTCATGGTAGGCCTTTATTTCCTTTATTCGTTACAATAACAGCGTACTTTTTCACATTTGGTAATCTCGGATTAGCAGGACATTTGATTTCAGCAATTTGTGGAACTATTGGTTTAATATACTTTGATAAACTTTTAGCTAATCGAAATCTCGACCAAAAAAGAAGGAAAATTCTAATATTAATTATGGCAAGTTCTCCTGCTGCTACTGTTTATTGGGTCAAATTCGCCCCAGAGATAATGTATCTTATGTTTTGTTGTTTAAGCATATTTTTCTATTTAAAACCAAGAAATAAAACAGTAGAAAAATCTACTTTTTATTATCTTTTGTTCTCCTTTTTCGCTTTACTTACAAGGGAATCAGGGGTTCTACTTTTCCTTTTGCCAACCTTTTCGTGGGTTACTAAAATTCAAGATATTACGAAAAGGATCTTTTTCTTGATTGTTTCAAGCTCTGTTCTTTTTATGTCAGTGTTTATAAGTTATATTCTAGTCCTAAAGCCTAATTTTGAAAATGTTAGTTGGGCATACTATTTTGATACTTATGTTTGGATTGGGTATCTCTCTCGAGGAAATACTAATCTCGCTGATATTAAACTAGAGAATATTCCAGAGTTTTCAATCATTATGATTATGAGAATGATAAGTATAGAGGCATTAGGTAACCTCATTGGCCCATTTCTTGTCTTTGGGCCAATATTAATTATAATTATCACTTTTTATAGGTGGGAAGAAATCTTTAAACAAGCCATTAAAGAACCAGTAATACTCTGGGGAGTTTTCTACTTTGCAATCATTTGGTTCATAATGGTTTCTACATTCAATGAAAGGTATACTTTGATACTTCTACTTCCGATTCTACTTGCTTATTCTGGTGTTATAGAGAACCCTCGAGAAAAAATTAAAGGATATCATATCAAACTTGATCCATCTATTTTAACTATTTTCTTTAATCTTTTTGTTCTCTTAAGTAGATTCCTAATTATCCTTTTGTTATAGTTTATCAATTAAAAAGATGAGTATGTAATAGCCTCATATATGAATGAATCAAAATTAAGAGAAAGATTAATCAAGAGATTCATTCAGTAAATCACATTGATTGTTGTTCCTAGAAATAAGTGAAATAAGATGGATAGGGGTAAATCTAATATCATAAGAATTGCCATGTATGTTCCTCTACACTATCCTTTTATAAGAAGACAGTTGGATACAGTTTTTGGGAAATATTTACCAAAAAAAGGAATTTGGACCACAATCATTGCACCATCCGAGTTGGGGAGAAAGAAAAACGTAAATTTCACAAAAAATGGACTAAATTATCACATTTTTCCCTTTTTTTTCATGAAAGGCGGCTTTTCTTCAGCCCTTCATCGGATGATATTATTTATTCACTCGTTAATTGGTTCAGGCCAATATGACATTTTTCAGGTCAGAAATTCATTAATTTTTGGATTATTGGGAATGTATTTGAGGAGAAAGTTTGGAATACCTTTTTGTTTTCAGTACTCCTATCCTTTAAGTCTCCATTGGATGGAAAATGAGTCGAACATATTTTTGAGGAAAGTCCTTGGTCCACTCAGATTCCGTCTTGAGCTTTGTTTAATGAAAAAGGCTGATATAGTATTTCCAATAAGCGAATGGATGAGAGAATTTCTGATAAAATATAGAGTACCAAAAGAGAGAATTTTTGCCTTTCCACTTGGTTTTGACAGATCATCATATGACTCTTTAAACAATACAGATCAAATATTTGAAAAATATAATTTCAAAAAGGGAAAATTTACATTTGTCTACATTGGAACACTGATTAAAGAAAGAGGAGTAGGAACGATAATTAATGCAATTGCAGAAACTCGAAAAGTGAAAGATATTTCTGAAGCTCAATTTCTATTTTGTGGGGAAGGTAAAGACTTGAATAATCTTAAAGAAACCGTAAGAATGCTTAATTTGGATAATAATATTAATTTCACCGGTTTTCTTGATCCAAAGGAAATTCCCAAGATATTAAAAGTGTCGGATGTGGGTTTCTGCATAATTCCTGTAAATCTGGTTTTCCAACTCAGTTCTCCAACTAAACTTTATGAGTATTTAGCTGCAGGTATTCCTATAATTGCATCCAAAATTCCTGAAAACATCATGTTGATCAAAAATTCAGGAGGAGGATTATTAATAGATATGGATGTCCATTCTATAAAAAGTGCTATTCTGGTATTCTTAAACAAAAAACTTGATGCACAAAAGATGGGGAAAAATGGGAAGAAATTCATCTTTAGAAAGCATTCTTATTTAATTCGGTCAAAACGAATGGAAAAAATATACCGATATTTAATGGAAAGATCAAGAAATCCGAATTTAATTGGTTAACTTTAAGTATTTTGTTTAAATTCTGTGCAAATTTAAAATAACTCTGTGAAATTCCTCTAATAATGTATTTCTAGACTTAAATATCTTAATTCATTAATTAAGTAGATTTTTTTTTCTTCAATACGCAGGAAATCTAAAACATAAGAAAAATTTCCCTCAATGTCATTTTCTTATATTCTAATTGATTTGATAACTTTAATAGAAAGAAAAACAACTGGATTCGAAAGAAAAAAATTACTCATCTTTAAAAACCAAGATCCTTTTCAGAACCATTAGATTTGATACAATTATCTTTATATCGTTAATTGTCAGCATTCTAGTCATTATTAAAAGTGATATAACAAAAAATAACAGAAAAAATTTGGCCTCATGACCAAAAAATTGGAAAGATATATTAAAAAGGATAATTGATAAGAATCCTACTACAAGAATTTTGATAAAAATAGTCCTTTGAAAAAAGATTCTAAAGACTTTTTGAGAAAAAATAAACAAGGAAATTGTAAGAATAGAATTATAAATTAATAATGAAAAAACTGCCCCTAAAAGTCCAAAATTTGGTATTAAAAAGGCAGAACTCAATACTGCCAGAAGGAAACTTATAAAACCCGAGAAGGCTCCCATTTCTGGTCTTTTTATAGCATGTATTCCAACTGTGATCATTGTTCTCATAATTTGGAAAAAATTAACAATTATAATAAGTGGTATTACTATAATTATGCCCAAATATCCCTCATGTGACAATAAAATGATGATTTGAGGCGAAAAAATATAAAAGATCACTGCGATAATTAAAAACAATGAGGAGAATAACCTAAGAGAATTATTGGCATAATTTGAAACTTGTTTCCTATCCTTATCGTGATCCCAGATATTAAGAATATTACCAAGATATGTATAACTAACCGCGGTCCTCAAAATAGACAGAAGAGATATAATTGATAAAGAAAGGGAGAAAAGAGCCAAAGCTTCTTTGCCAATAATGTCAAGTAAACTAGATTGTATGATGAAGATTAACAAAAGATTAAGCCCTGTTAAGCAGAAGACTGGAACCCCATAATGAATTAAATTTGTTAATTCTTTCAAAGAGAATTTCCCTATTCTAAATTTTTTGAACACTATTGCAATAGTGACAACATTTACCAGAAAATTATTCAAAATGATTCCGATTAGCACATAAAAAGGCATATTTCCCAAAAAATAGATGAAAAAGAGGGTAAAAATTATCTTTGTAAGATGAGGAACCACAGCAAGAAGACTATATCCCATGTTGTCCATCCTTGCAGTAAATATTACGAGATTAAGTGAAAAAATTGCGGTACCAATTCCAAGCAAATAAGAAAAAAAGGTCATAATTATATAATTCTCAAGCTGAAAGAGTTTAATGTTTAGTACATTCAAAACTATCAATATCACTAAAACGATAAAAGAGGAAAAGGTTTCAAAAGCATATGCAGATGTAATACAATTTCTTAGAGCAATATTATTTTTTGTTGCGCTATACTCTAGTGTGTATCGGTACAAACCAGACTGAATTTCAAGTAGAGAGAGACTTGAGATTGTTGCTGAAAGAGAGATAACTAAAGAAAGAACACCAAAATCAGCTATTTCAAGAAAATTTGTCAAAATTTTTGTAAATACTAACTGAAGAATATAAGAAAGTCCTGCTGTTGAAATTAAAGTTATAAAGAAATTATTCGTACTTCTGCTTTGCTTCTCCGTCATTTTTAGGGATTCATTTGAAGAGACTATTCGAACTCACTGTCCTCTTGTAAAGGATGATTTAATCAAAAATATTTAGCTAGTAGGTTTATTATAAATTTCCTCTTTTCAGTTAAGATTTCCAAATGTTACAACCTTATTATTCCTTTTCAGTTCAAATTCAGGTTTGGGAATGCAAGGAATACCTTTTTCATTAAAAATCATCAGAACTTTTCGATTTTTTTTCATCTGATAATCATTCAATACAATATTATCTGATATTTCTTCAAGCTGATACTGATAATCTCGCCATTCATTCATTTGGGGGGAGATAAAATTTAGATTATTCTTAGAAATGC
Source organism: Candidatus Hodarchaeota archaeon (assembly GCA_016839955.1). Next base: position 5,418 of record JAEOTI010000659.1, read on the forward strand.
GTTTTAAGACATTTAAAATGGTTATGGCTGATTTCCCATCTCCTAATAATGGTTCAAATTGAAATCTTTCCTCTGAATTTATCATTTCAGTAATTACTTGCATTATATCTTGATGATTAATATCTTCAAGCTTGTTGAATCCTGCAAATAGCGTTTCAGGCCGTTCTGTGTTATTTCTTAAAGTTAAACATTTTTTCTTCAAACATAAACACTCTTCTTGGACTCCTCCAGAATCAGTTATCGCTAGATCCACAGAATGAAGAAGAGAGAGAAAGTCTATATATCCTAAAGGATCAACAATAGAAATATTTTTGATTTGGGAAATTTTATCAAGTAGACCAAATTTTGTAATATTTTTCAAGGTTCTTGGATGAATTGGAAAGATAAACTGATAATCCTGCATCATTTCAAATGAGCGGAAAATAGACATTAATGTTGATGGTTTATCTACATTAGAAGGCCTGTGTAGGGTAACTAGAATTCTCCTTGAAAAGTTTGGTAAAAAAACCGAAGAAAATTTTTCAACTCTATTTTGAATGCCAATTTGTGCATACTTTATTGCATCCACTATTGTATTTCCAGTGATAAAAATCCTCGAAGGCTCAATTCCCTCAAAAAGTAAATTCAGCCCAGATAGATGAGTAGGACAAAAGTGAATAGCGGCACATAAATCAGCAATTCGTCGGTTAATTTCTTCTGGCATATTAAAGTCAAAACTTCTGATTCCAGCCTCTACATGTCCAAATGGATAATTTAATAGCTTTGAAGTTATTGCAGTAATCATAACAGTATTTGTGTCCCCTTGTGCTAAAATGATTTCTGGATTTTCTTTTTTAATAATTTCAGAGATTTGAGAAAACATTGAGGATAATAGTGCAACTTCATTTTTCCTATCAAGAGAGAGAATATATCCTGGATCTGGAAGATTTAAATCCTTAAAGAATTGTTGATTCATATTGTAGTTAGAATGCTGACTTGAATCAGCGTGAATCAGTTTTATATCAGGATCCTTTTGGGCTTGATGAATGATTGGTGACATTTTAATTATTTCAGGTCGTGTTCCAGTAATAACTAGAATTTTTTTCATGATTTTAATTTCCTATGATTCTATAGCTGTGAATACGTTTTTTTAACAAAAATCGGCAAGAATTAAGTTTCAAAAGGATCTAGAAAACGGGAATTGAGTAAGGAATGAGAAAATAAATTCATAATAAATCCTTCTCCCTTCCAAAGAACCAGATAAGAAATTCATCCTCTAACTGCTGAAGAAAGACCTGGGCCAAAATCAGCAGAACGAATAATATTTTCCCAATTGTCTTTGAACCAATGAATAGAAATATTTAATTTCGATTCGAACTCTTTTGTTGGTTCAAATTTCAGAATTCTTTTTGCTCTTTCATTCGATGCTAATAATCTTAATTTAGTGTCCCAATTTCTTCTCTCTAAAAATCGTACTCCAGCTTTATTCTTTACTTTTTCATTGATCATTTCAGCTAAATCTATAATTTTAATTTCTCTCCCTGCAGCTAAATTTATTTCTTCTCCGATGGCCTCTTCGTAAAATCCCATCCGTAAAAGTCCATCAACAATATCTTCGACATAAGTAAAATCACGGGTTTCCTGACCTGTTCCTGTTATTGGTAAAGACTCACCGTTGATGGCCCAAAAAATGAAATTAGGAATAACGTTCCGATATTGCCCAGGAACTTCACCTGGCCCATATGAATTAAAAAACCTCGCTTTAACAGTAGGAACATCATGAATCTTCCAAAAATAGTTACAATATAATTCTCCTAGCATTTTTGTAATTTGGTACGGTGTACTCAAATACATATTGGTTAATTCTTCTGTGAAAGGCATTGGAGCATCACTTGGATAAATTGAGCAACCAGAGGAAGCGTAAACAAACCTTTCAATCTTTCCAGATAATTTTGTGTATTCTAATAATTTCAAAGTTCCAAAACCATTCGTCTGAAGATCACGCTCGGGATAATCTACTGAATTCTGGTTTGCAAAGAAAGCAGCCAAATGAAAAATTAAATCGGGTTTCTCAAAAAAGCACCGCTTTAAATCTATATCATTAGTGATATCACCCTGTATAAACAGAAGATTCTTCGATTTGGGCAAATTCCATAGGAAACCTGAAGATAAATTATCAATGACAGTAACAAAACTGTTTGATTGGATTAACTGGTGAACTAATCTGGAGCCGACTGCTCCCGCACCACCAGTCACTAACACTCTTTTTCCCTTATAAAAATCAGTGAGTTCTCCTGTCATTGAAAAGATTCCTTATATTTGTGTTAAAAAGGTAATATTACATTCGAGAGGATAATCAGGAATGAACTAAAGAATATTTCTTAATATCATTTTTATTCATTGACAATACCTATATCATTCGTAACAATAGCCTTTTTGATGTTTTAGGATTATTTGACTTTGAATCTTTCCTCCCTTTTGCTTATGTGGAGAATGATTTCTGTAAACATTTTCACTTAAATATACATTTGATCTGAACTCAATTTGAGCCTATTAAGGATTTTTGTCATTACTTGGACAAATTTGAAATTAATCAAATATCCACAAATATAATTTATAATAGCAAATTTTACGAACATGAAATTGCCATGATTAAAACCATGGTTTCATTCTAGAAGGGTTCAATAGATTTCCAGAATTTTATTAAATATATTATAATGTAAACAAGTCGGAGCGATAGAATCATGGTAAAAATTTTAGTTACTGGTTCAACTGGATTCATTGGAACAAATTTAGTTAAAGAATTTCACAAACGAGGTTATGTTGTTTATTCAATTGATTTATTAAATCATCAATTAGAAAATTATACGCGATGTGATGTCCGTAATTATCGTCAATTGGAACGAATATTTGAAAAACAAGGGCCATTTGATTTTGTTTATCATTTAGCAGCTGAATATGGGCGCTGGAATGGAGAAGAGTACTACGAAAATCTTTGGGAAACTAATGTCATTGGTACAAAGCACATTATTAGACTTCAAGAAAAATTACAATTTAAATTAATTTTTTTCTCATCAGCTGAAGTCTATGGTGATTTTACTGGTGAAATGAGTGAGGGTGTTATGAAGAATGCAAAAATAAAACAGGTTTACCAAATGAACGATTATGCTATATCTAAATGGGCTGGTGAACTTATATGTCTTAACTCTGCAAAAATGTTTGAAACTAAAACAGTTCGAGTAAGACCTGTTAATTGCTACGGCCCGCATGAGATTTATCACTCATTTAGAGGGTTCATACCGAAGTTCATTTACCATGCCTTGCATGAACTCCCATATACCGTTTATAAAGGACATAAACGAATAATAGATTATGTTGAAGACACCTGCAGAACTTTTGCTAATATCATCGATAATTTTATTCCAGGCGAAGTGTATAACGTAGGAGGAAGGAAGGAATGGGAGAAAGATATTGAAGATTATAGCAATCTAGTTTTGAAAGCTTGTGAGGTCGAAGATGTTTCTTTCGTAACATACAAAGAGAGTGAACTCCATACTACTCAAAAGAAAACCATGGACTTTTCAAAAGCTATAAAGGATCTAAATCACAAGCCGAGAGTAGCCCCTGAAGAAGGAATTAAGCGAACAGTTGAGTGGATGAAGGAGTATTACAAATTATCGTGATAATGATGATAAAAGAAATAGATAATCCTCAAGATAAACGAGTTCTGGTAACAGGTGGGGCTGGATTTATCGGTTCAAATGTCGTAAAATTATTAGTGGACAGAGGATACAACGTCACTGTGTTAGATAATCTTTATACTGGATACAAAGAAAATATTGAACATCTGAAAAATGTTAAGTTCATCAGGGGGGACATTCGGAATAAAGATTTAGTTAATAGGCTGGTGAAAAAAAACAAGGGAATTTTTCATTTAGCGTCTATCGTAGGAAACATTAAATCTATTGAAAATCCTTTAGAGGATGCTGAGGTAAATGTATTAGGTACACTAAACATATTGGAAGCAATAAAGAAAAATTCTGTTTCAAAACTCGTTTTCTCCTCATCCTCTGCTATTTTTGGTGAAGTATGTTATTTACCTGTAGATGAAAAACATCCTACTGAACCAGATTCTCCCTATGGCGTAACGAAACTTGCTAGTGAAAAACACTGTCTATGTTATTCTCGTTTATATGATTTAGAAATAGCATGTTTACGATACTTTAATGTTTATGGTATAAATCAGCGATATGATCCTTATGGAAATGTAATCCCCATATGGACGGGCTTTTTATCTCAAAATAAACCACTTATCATATATGGAGATGGGGAACAAACTAGAGATTTTATAAATGTGAAGGATGTTGCTAAGGCAAATATTCAAGCTTATGAGGCTTCTGGAATACGTGGAGCTTTTAATATAGGCTCTGGCAAATCAATTACTATTAATCAACTAGCTCAAATTTTCACGAAGATTTCTAAAAGAGAAATTAAAGTCGAATATCAACCCTCACGAAAAGGAGAAGTGTTACATAGCAGGGCAAATATCGATAAAGCAAAGAAAGTATTTAATTTTAATCCAAAAATAAGTCTTGAAGAGGGGATAAAGGAATATATCGCTTGGAAATAGATTAGTAGGGAGTTATTTGCCCTAAAAGAGGAGAAAAATGAAAACGAATAAATTTTATTACTTCTTCCGAGGCTCCTTATCTACACATGTTGATCTTTACAAAGGGTGGGTTGATATAGCAAGAAAAAAGGGAGTAAAAATGGAGATGGTAACTATTCTCACATTCTCCACCTATAAAAAAGAATATG
>JAEOTI010000089.1 GCA_016839955.1 Candidatus Hodarchaeota archaeon
ATACAATCGCTAGTTATAACAGGTGGATCAGAGCGAGTTAAGGCGTTCCAATCAGAAACAACAAACCCTGAGAAGTTCCATTTATTGAGTAAATCATTTAATAAGGATTTATCAGAAAATGGATATTTACCATTTACCTTATTATAACTAGTCATTAGCATCCACGGGTCTGCTTCCTCTATTACTTGTTTAAATGCTCGTAGATATATTTCGTGCAGCGCTCGTTCTTCAATCTCGGAAGATATGGTGAACCTATCTAATTCTTGGTTATTAGCAACATAATGCTTTATACAAGCAGCAATTCCTTTACTCTGGACACCTTTAACAAAAGGAATCGCTATTTCTTTGTTCAAATATGGATCTTCAGTGAAATATTCAAAAGTTCGACCATTCAAAGGTGATCGATCAATATTAATGCCTGGTGCCAGCAGTGCATGTCTACCTGTTGCTCTAACTTCATCTGCTACAGCTTTACCAAATTCTTTTGCTAAATCACGATTCCAACATGAAGCTAAGCTAATTCCGCCAGGAAAAAGGGTATTTCTCCTTAGAAGACTCGAATGAGCACTGACCCCCATTGGACCATCAGTCATTATAAACGGTTTAATGCCCAATCTTTTGATTGAATGAGTTTGATAGATTCGATTCCCTGCTAATAATTTAATTTTCTCTTTCAGAGTCAATCTACTAAGAAGATCTTTTACACGGTCTTCAATAGATATCTTGTGATTCATGTACGGAAATTGCTGACTCATCTCTAACCAACTAATAACTGCTGTTTTTTTCTACTGTAAAACTGTGGGAATTAGGATGATTCTATATCAATTTTTAATAATATTCATCTTCCAGTATTTTCTATCACTAAATTATAACCTCTGAAACTCGAATCGATTCAGAAATAAAAGTTGTAAAAACACATTGCATATAGAGGATTGAAATCGTTGGAAAAACCCAAAGTATTAATTGTATATGCTAGTCGTTTTGGATCTACGAGTGAGATTTCGCAAGAAATTGGTGATATACTAAGGCAAGAAGATTTTCATGTTGATTTGATTGATTTGAAGGGTAATTCTGGAAAGATCCCAAATTTATCTGATTATAAAGGTGTTCTTGTCGGTTCTGGAATTCGTATGGGACGTTGGACTAAAGAAGGTTTAAATTTCCTTGAAAGAAACCGTCAGGAGCTAAATAAAAGACACCTTGGACTTTTCGTAAGTTCTGGTGAAGCTGCGAATCCTGAGACTTATGAGAATGCATACAAAAAATATCTAGAAACAATTTTGCATAAATTTGATCTAGAAAAGAATGTTATGATAGAGGCATTTGGGGGCGTTTTTGATTTATCAGCTTCAACTAATTATTCATTTTTTGAAAAAAAAATGATAAAAAGAATTGCTAAATCTAGCGCTGGATTTTTAGTTCAGGATTGAAAAATGAATGATTTCCGGAATTGGCAGTTAATACGGGAATGGGCAACTGCATTTGGTGATCGAATCAAAACCGAAAAATAAAGTAGAAAGAGATTGGAAGTCCTCTGGGTTTTTATCGATTATCCAATCTACATTTTAACAAGGGTGTGATTTTCGATGGTTGCACTCTTATTTTGAATGGTTACTTTTTCCATAACATCACCATTCTGTAACCGATCAATAATCTCCACGCCTGAAGTTACTTGTCCAAACACTGTATGTACACCATCAAGATGGGATTGAGGAGCTCTAACAAGGAAAAATTGTGAACCTCCGGTATTTTTTCCTGCATGTGCCATACTAACTGAACCCTGAACATGTTTATGTTTCCCACGATTCTTTTCTGTTTCACAGGGTATCTTATAGCCTGGACCACCTGTCCCAGTTCCTTTTGGACAACCACCTTGGGAAACAAAATTGGGTATATTCCTATGAAAGGATAAACCATCATAAAATCCCTTTTCTGTCAATGATACAAAATTCTTGACAGTATTGGTTACTTCGTCATGAAAATTGATCGTTATATCTCCATATTTAGTTTTAATTAGTGCTTCGGTCATGTTATTCACTCTATTTGTATCACTTCAAATTATTCTGATTATACATGCCAATTCTGAAAAGTTAAAGAAGTTATTTTTAAAATTTTCAAAACACAC
>JAEOTI010000660.1 GCA_016839955.1 Candidatus Hodarchaeota archaeon
ATATTCGAGGACTAAGGATGAAAGGGAAATTATATTTTTCACCAGATTTTAGTTCAAACCCTCGTTCTAAATTGTCTCCTGCTTTTTCAAGTAACTCAAGACTTGGATTCATCTTTAATAAGCAAGCAGCAATAGAAAAACGCAATTGTGCAGAATCCTGTAATGAACAAGCAGCTTGAAAACATTGTGAAGCTTGTTCAATTAAATTTTGGCTGTCCATTTCCTGTGCACGCCAAAGGAGGAAATTACCAGTTTTAACAAGAGCTGAGTAACTCAGCACTCCTCGTGTTGTCGAAGGATCATTACGAATTCCAGACCTTAGAAGTTTTAACATCATTCCACAAACTTCAATCACTTCAAGGTCAGAAGAACCAAGTAGTTCAGGAGGATTAACTCCTGACAAAGTGGGAGTTCTACCAAGTGTAATCTGAAGTTTGTCTAATTCTTCTAGTATAATTTCTTGAACCGTTGCTAGGAGTTCTATCTGCTCATCTGGATTTTCTGGAATTTCACTCAATATCCCAGTTTCTTTCAGTTCAGAAGAAAAATGTCTAGTTCCTTCTGAAAATCTTTCAAATATTTGTAGAAGACGTTTACATTTAGCTAGATTAACATCAGCTTCTTTTGTTAAGGATCCACATTGGATTTTAAATATTCGTTCGAGCATTTCATAGTTCTTAATTAGAGAACTCTTATTCTCTTTATCGAATATCAAGAAGAAAGAACACTCTCGTCCATGTTTTTGTACCCGTTGGTCACTAGATTTTTCACCTGAGACGGTGAAAGGGAAGTAAAAAGCTTGCATTTCGGGGACATCTGGAACACTTATTGGACCGTGAAGTTCTAAATGACCCCTTTTCGCTGATCCTAATCCCATGGCAGTCATACCTGATACTGCTAGTTTAAAAGCTGTCGTCTCATCCAATATTGAACAATTTGCTACCACATCAGGGCCTTCATCGCTTACAACGCTAGCAATCATTCCTGGCATGGTAGATTCACGACAAAATTATGGATTTTATATTAAATAATCACAATCGGATCATAGAAAAGTGTTGTTAAATTATAATGATATTCTCAATTATTAGATAATAAGACTTCTAATTACCGAATAAATGTTTATTGAAGGGAAAATATCTATGTCTGAAGAAAAATCGGGTTGGAAATCGAAGTTTTCATCACTTGAATCCACTATAAAAACAAAAATCGAACAAACTGAGGAAGAAGTCAAAAAACGAGCAGATCCAAAGAGCACTAGTACCCCTGAGAAAATTGCTTTTCAAATGTGGGGATGGTTTTGGGCGCTCATTATTGGATGTTTCGTCCTTTTCCTTTTTGTTCTTATTACTCTCACAAATCCTGATTTCTGGCTTACAGGAATCCTTGCAATTATTGCAATTCCTTTTTGGGTTTTTATTTGTCTTAGAAATATGATTCCAGAAATAAAAATCTTTGGTTTCACAATTTATTCTAGAAAACACCTTTCACTTCGACAACAATTGTCAGTGGGTGGGACTATAGCTAAATTCTTCACAAAAGAGTTCTTTAGAGAGAATCCCTTCGCTGCATTATCAATTGTATTTTTTACAGTCATGTTTCTCTTGTCAATTGTATTAGCTGTAAATGCTTAATTTATTCAGGTAAAAATTGTTCAGTTAATCTTTGTGTTATCTTCTGAAAATATTTTTCAAAATAACCTGAATTTACGCCAAGATTTAAGCAGTTCGCTATTTCACTAAGGACCCCAAGGTTTAGAAGAAGTGATAGTTCTGAATCTGATGTTTGGAAAAGATAATCCACCTGCTCAGTAAGTTTGACTTCATCATGAACTGTCCATTGCCTACCAGAACGCTCTCTGACGAGATCTCTAATTGTGGAGAGAAGATCATCCTGTTTAGCTGTTCTAATCGCAGAAAGAATTGCTCCGACTGCAAAAACAAGGAGAATTGTTTCATCTCTCTGATCTTCGACAGAGCGACGGTCCTTAGTCTTTTCTTCGAAAATATCCAGTACAGTTTGTTCGTCTAGGCCAAGCTTTTTTGCTATGTCCCCACAATATTGCTGATATGAACTTATTTGTGAAGTTAAACCTTCAGTGCCTTTTAACAAGGTATGACTGAGATTTTCAATTACTTTTGCAGAACCAGCGACCTTAAGGCGTCTCGCTCTTGTACGGTCAGTAATGTGGTCTGGTGGGTCCCAAAATTGTTGTTGTAGGAGGCTCATTATCACTTGTTCGGAACTATTGAGTTTCAAACTTTTGAGCCTCACAAATTATTATTACTTAGTCGACTTTGTACTTTTAAGACCTTTATGAGAATCATTGTTCTCTTTGGAGAAGCAAATATGCATATACGACATGCAAAAAATGATGATTTATTTAAAATAATAAGTTTTTATAACAAAACTCCATATTCCTTTTTCCGTGTTTCCCTCAAGGATCTAGAAAATCTCCTGTCAGCTAAAGAGCCTTTCTGGATTGCAGAAAGTGATGAAATGATTCTTGGGTTTATTTTTTCCGCAAATCACAATCAAAATTACTCATGGATTTCTGGGTTAGCTATTCCTAATCCTCCTGAAGATGAAACTATTGCAGATCTGCTCCTTGATCAAATTGAATCTTATTTTCAAGAAAAAACAAGTACAATTCTAGTCTGGGCAAGCTCACGGATACAAAACTGGATTGGAAACCTCTTTTCAAACCGTGGATATTCACCTGTTTGCCCAATCAAAGCTTATGAAAAAAAAATAATGAGTAAAACACATCAAAAGGAGATAGAAAATTCGTTAAACATTAGGATTGCGAAAAATTCAGATTTTAATATTGTTAAAACAATAGATGAGCAATGTTTTCCTAAAATGTTCCATTATTCGGAAGATGCATTTACTAGAATCTTTGAAAACGCAAATATTCGTCTTGTTGCTGAGAATACGTCTTCTCAATTATTGGGGTTCCTTCTAGCAACTGTTCATCAGAAATATTATGGTAACATTTCACGAGTTGCAACCCTTCCATATTATCGTCAAAGAGGGATAGCGAAAGGGTTAATGATTATATGTCTGAATATGATGGCAGAAATGAGAGTTAAAAATATAACCCTTAATACTCAAATCGATAATATTCCCGCTCAAAGGCTCTATAAGTCTCTCAGCTTCAGTCCAATGGCAAATGAGACTGTCCTGGCTAAGAATCTGAGTTAGGTAAGTTATAGCCTGAAAAAGGCTTTAGGTCAAATATTTGCTTAACCATTTCATCAGCATGTGAAAAAACATCAATACTTCCATCCCAATCAGCAATAATGTCTTGAAATCTTTTTACAAATGATTGCAAAAACATTCGAAGTTTATTCCTAATTTGCATTTCATCTGAGTAATGTGATGTTATTAGAAATGCTTTAATTCTTTTATACTCTTCAATGAAAACTTTAACATCCTCTTGCTCAATCAAACGGGCTCTGTCACTTTGTTCTGTGATTTCTCGAAGAATAAAGCCAATTGCTGAAAGGAAAGATGTTAATGCAGCACTAGCAAGTTCATCCTGAACTTTTACAGTTCGTTGATCAAAATGGCAGGAGTAAAGAGGCACACCTGATTCATTAGCTATGATGAGTGAGTGGTACCGTTTAACAGCATAGACTGAATGACGATCAGGATTACGAGTATATCCAACAATGGATGATGTAAGATCTTGATAGTAATCCCATTGATAGCCCTTAGAAATTGGATTTCCAGGAAGTAAATCAAGTTTTCTTTGTCTTGATGCCATTAAATCAGGTACAAGTGGACATCGCATTAATATAGGTAGTTGAAATAGTTTTTCGATCTCTACTATTGCCTTTTCATCTGAAGAGGAAGTTGCACTAAATTTGAATCCGTGAAGGAGAATACCATCTATATTTAAGAATGGGTGAAAAGATTGCAAAATTTCAACAGATTCAGCAGAAAGACTTAAACTTAGAATATTATCATCAACTACTAAGAATGAGAAATCACTAGCAAATACACCACTAGCTGTTAATGAGCTAACTCCATCTTGCAAATTTAGAATAATAAAATCGTAATTTGAATCTTCTTTCAGTTTTTCCATTAAAATCAAAAGTTTTTGCATTCCCCTTCGATGAGAATGTTCAGAAAGTGCTAAAACTTTTCTTTTTTCCGCAATATTTTTGCTACTCGGTAAAATATGAAGTTCTCCTTCGGTTGAATCTTTGAATACTATCACATTGTCTAATAGCTCTTTGTCATTGATTTCGTCTAACCACCATTGGTTTAAGGGTGTTGATTCAACATTAAGATTTGGAATTGTTTCCTTTAAAAGTAAAGAGACTCTAGGCTCAAAATCTAAGTCTACTACTAAGACTCGAAAGCTGTTTCGAGCAAGAATTGAGGCAATATTGAGTACTACTAAAGAACGAGGTATACTATCAAATATAGTGAAGAAGGATATAATTTGGGTTTTTTGTTCTTCAGAGGTGGAAGTATCATCCTCACCCAAAATAGGATGTCGAGAAAACATAATATTACCTCACTTTACGAGACATAGCTTTAATGAGATTTCTAATGCTCTGAGCAAATGGATGATTGTCATACTTCGTTATTATGACAGAGTCAGGAAGATCACCTCTACCTATATCACATAAGCAAGGTAATTCTGCAAAAATTGGCACCTTATATTGAGCAGCTAGTTCTCTAGTTTGTTCTACGAAAATATTTCTACCTGAGGAAACTTGATGTTCTTCGGTTATATCATCCCAAGGTCTAGCAGAAATATGAACAACTCGATTTAGAATTAACCCTTGTACCTTTTCTGAGGCAAACGCACCTAGAAAACTCTTAAGCAATCGTTCAGTACCTTTGATATCACTATCAGTTGTTTTTAGTATAAAACCGACTACATCAGAAATCATGAAAGCATTGGCGGTATCCATGCGGAATCCAGGGCCAGAATCAATAATGATATAATCCACACCTTCTTCATACAATGCTTCTTGGGATCGAAGAATACGACTAAAGGACTCTCTATGTTGATGTTTGTCTAATCGTACTAATTTATTAATTTCTACAGGTTCAGGATTTGCTAAACCGATTCTAAGCATTTCAGGGTTTATTCCATCGAGATCGGCTTCAATTAAACAATCATTCAGATCCCTAGTTCCATAAAACGTATCATTAAGATAAACTTGTTTTAGGTTCTTAAAAACAGTATAAAGTGAAGGTCCTAAGAAATCAAAGTCAAACAATACCACTTTATTTCCTTGTCGAGCTAATTCTAATGAAGTATTTAATGATATGAGAGTTTTACCAGTTCCACCCTTGTAGGAGTGAAAAAGAAGCGTAATTCTGTTACTTTTCAATTTTATCCATCCTAAGTATTTAAACCGTATTTAAAGTGTAATAGAAAAAACTACCAGCATTCCCTTGTTGTACGAAACCTTTTCTTTTCAATGTCATAATTATAGATGTCAAATTCTCTTTAGTTAGAGGTTCAAACCCTAGTCTTTTGAGATTTTCTTTTATTTCAGCCATAGAAGCTTTGGATCCTTTAATTACTGCCATTAATGTCTTTCTTTCGTGTGGAGTAAGCTTTTCAAGTGTTAGAACCTCAGGAATACTCAATGTGGTGTAAAAATCACGATTTCCAATTTTAAAATGACGAATATACCCTAAACTCACTAACTTAGTCAAATCCTCTGCAAGTTCGTTATATCTCTCTAATTCTTCGTAAGACAATAACACTTTCGTACTTAATATAAGACCAATTCGATTTAGTTCTTGAGGTAAATGTAATAAATCCGAGCCAGTTAAAGCAAGATCCTTTGTAATTTTTTGCTCAAAAATAAATTCAGTTTTTTCTTTAGATGCAATTCCTAACCTCTTTCTTACCCTTTGTATGATTTTATCAGTAGATATTCGTAATAAGTCTAATTCTGGTTGTATAATCGGGATTATAGCCTGAATATTATTTGAACTCATATTAAATACCAATTTTTTCTAATAATAACATACTTTTCAACATATAAATCAAATTTCAATGTAGTGATCAATAAGTTGAGATAGATAGAAATCTGTAATTAATCTCAATCTCAGCTCAGAATCGAGGTGAAATGTCTATTTGAGTCCAAAAAGGTATGAATTGCGCGTTCGTGTGAGATTACATGATACAGATACGACTGGTAAAATTCATTTTTCAAATACATTAAAACTCTATGAGGACACTTTTATTGAGATGTTGAGGGAAAAAGGTATTTCACCAAAGGACGTTGATGAATTAGATTTTCCAGTTGTGGAGGTTTATTCTACTTTTCTGGGTCCAGCTCGTTTTGATGATCTTCTTTATGTAGATTGTGAAATTATTCATTTCAAATCGAAGTCAATAACTACTTCACATGAAATTTTTAATCAAGATCGTAAACTACTTGCTAAAGGTACAATTACCCGGGTTGTTATTGACCGTAAAACCCAAAAAGCTATTCCTATTCCAGATTTTATCCTCAAAATAATCAATGATACTCAGTGATATTTGGTTGTCCGATCTCGGAATAGAAAAAAGGATGATAATTTAATCGACAGTTGGTTGATTCTTTTGGCTAGCGGAAGTCTTCCAAAGCGATTTTGTGTGAATTGTGGAGAGAAATTACTTGAAGGAGCCCAGTTTTGTGGAAACTGTGGTAAGCCTGTGATAACGTCCAGTGAGACAAGTGTTAGCCCTTCAAAACCAGATATTACTGGTACCAAGCGTCCGATGGGCTGGGAATCACCTACAAGAGAACCGATGAGAACTCCACCCTATCAAGGCTATCCCCCGAGGCCGTATGGTCAAACACTGCTTCATCGACCAATAGGTGTCACGTTTACAGGTATCATTATGATCGGACCAGGTGCTTTTCTACTATTGCTGGGAG
>JAEOTI010000661.1 GCA_016839955.1 Candidatus Hodarchaeota archaeon
AATTGTGCTTCAATCCATTTTCCTACAGGTCTTGTCTTTCCTTCACTTATTATGAATAAAATGAATGCACAAAAACCTTCTCGAGTATTTGCCGCATTTAACCTCCCAATAACATTTTGGTTCTCTGGTTTAATGCGTAGATTTGGTAGAATATCTTCAAAATTTATGGATTTAACTGGTTTGGGAATGCCTTTTTCAGGGACGTGGGATTGCTTTTTTGAAATGAATAAACTTGGTCTTGAGTTTATAGGAGCAAATTCAGGTAATATTTTTGACTCGTCTTATTCATACCAATTCTATAATTATAAATTGCACAAACGTGCAATGGTTTCTTTTCAAATGCGTTCAAATGATCTAAAATTTGGAACTGGAATTGGATGTGCCGCTATTCGTACAAATAAGGAATGCAATATTAAAGATTATATACCAGGGGGATTCATTACAAAAATTGATAAAAATTGGGGGAAAAAAGCTATCTTGGATTTAAATGAAATTCCGTCACAGGAGCTATACTATAAACATGCTCAAGAGTCTTTGTATATGGATGTAGCTCATCCTTATTGTGTGATAGATCCAGAATTAGGTGATGAAAACCGAATTTATTGCATAGGAGCTAATCCCCAATTCAAGGCAGCAATGTGTTCAATTCCAGATCAAGTTCTTGAAAAGAACCGGAAAAAGAAAATTTCTGCTGTTTTGGGCTACCAAACAGGAAAGCAATTGATTGATTTTGTTGGGAATAAAATTAAATCAATTATAGAAAGCGCTAGTATAAATAAACCAGAATTTGCTTTTGTATTTGATTGTGTAAATTGTATGTTAGCATTGGGTCACCGTTTCAAGTATATTCCTCAGCAAATTCATGAAGTACTAGGCGATACGCCTTATTTGGGGATTGCGGCGGGAGGAGAAATAATATCTAATCCTTATCCTATTGCTAACATGAGTATGACCTCTTTAGTAGCTGGTTCTTAATTTTAAACCTTAATGACAAATCTAGCATTTCTATTATTTTTAATAACCGATTTAACAGAGCAAACGAATATATATCCAAAGGTTATTTAATAGCGACATTTATAAATAACCTTTACTTATTAATTATATAGATATAATTTCATTTTTGGGAGATCAGTAATCGACAACATTCGAATTTATATTGCCAGTTACTAACAAACAATCATATTTGAAAGATACAAGTGATTTATCAAGTATGATTCAAAACAAACTTCAAGATATTTAACAACTGAAGGCATTACAGAGGCTAAACACTTCGTGGTTCAAAAACAATAAAATAATTAGTCAATCAAGGAAGCAATCTAATTGGACATTGACAAAGAATTAGATGAAATTCTTAAACGAAAGGCGATGGAAATGGTTGAACAAATGCAATCAAGTATTAACGTACCCGGAAAAATTATAGAACTAACCTATGATAGTTTAAAAGAAATAGTAGCGAACTCATCTGTACCTGTGTTCATTGACCTTTGGGCACCCTGGTGTGGTCCATGTCGAGCTGTCGCTCCAATTATGGAACAACTAGCTAAGGAATACGGAGATAAAATTCAATTTACCAAGTTGAACATGGAGGAATACCCAGCTGTTGGGGAAGAATTTAAGGTTATGTCTATTCCAACGTTTCTAATGTTTAAGGATGGAAAATTAGCAACACGATTCATTGGTGCGATGCCAAAACCAAAATTTAAAGCTCAAATTGATAAGGTCTTAAAAGACGAATAAATTAACTAAGAGGATTCAGAGATTTTAATGAAATTGCATTTTTTTATCCTCAATAATTACAACCATTCCTGTGAAGGGTTTTAGTAGCTTGAGATGGGTATTTTTTTGAAGCAATTGTAGTTGTACTTCAATATCTTGAGTACTAAACCGTCTAGAGAAATGAATCGGTATTATAATTTTTGGATCCTTATAGAGATGATTCATCTCTGAAATCACTTGAATAAGGGAACTATGGTTATGAAGGTGATATTTTTCGTTATAATCGAGATAAGAGGTTTCATGAATTATTATATCAGCTGAATTACAAAATTTAAGGAGATCATGGTCAAGGGGTGTATCTCCGGTATAAACGACCGAAGTTTTACAGGTTGTAAATATTTCTGATTTAAAAATACGGTTTTCGTTCGTAACGAGAAAACCATTTCTTCTTATTCTCCCCAATTTTTTACCTGAATTTACTCCTAGTTCATCTGCTTTTACTTGGTTTAATTTTTCCTTTATATGTTCTATAAGAAAGCCATAAGACTTTCCAGATTCTCCTTCTCCCCAGTTAATCTCTATTGTCTGTTTAAGTTCGTCTCTATGCACTTTTGGTAGTAAGACTTCATGTTTAGTAGCTACTGCTGTTATAGTATAGTTATCATCAATTAAGATTTTTTGCCCCGGTGATACTGGATGGATTTTGGCAAATTGAAACACTTGAGGTCCAAAAATAGTCTCTAAAAGGTTAACTAAGCGATTTACAGATTTTTCTGGAGCATATATTTGATATGGTTTTTGAATTCTATAGTCATATTCGAGCATTTGAGCTCGATGTAAAAGATGGGGTAATCCTATCCAATGATCATAGTGTAAATGAGTTAAAAAGATATGTTCTAGCTTTGAAAAGGTTGGATGTCCATATTTTGAAAGTACTCTTTGTCCTAAAATGTCACTAACTTCAGATTTCCAACGGTCTCTTAATCTTTCGAAACAAGATATAATTTCAGATCCCACATCAAATAAAAACTTATTATCAATGAGAATAGACGTTGTTCCCTCCTTTGCGTCAGGTACAGTTCCTCGGATTCCTAAAAAAGCAATCAGCATTAACTAAAACCTACTAACATCCTAATTCTATCTTTTTAATGGTCGTTCGAAATATTCGAATTTTCCATCAAGGAACTCTCGAATAATCATTCTTGCAGTTTCATTAAGATCAAAGGAACCACTAGATCTTAGTTTTCCACGAATCTGAGCTATATACGAAACTAATGAGTCAATATCTTCTTCAAGTTGGTTCTTTGATAGCTGATATCTTTCTAATAACCCTTTAGTGTGATGTTTCTTTATCCTTTCAAGAATAAAATGAAGAGAATTTAATGGATCCTCAATTTTTTCAACAGGAACAGCTCCCACAAAAATTTTCAAATCGAAAGGTAAATCATCAATTGGGGAAAGACCGGGAGTATCATATACCATAATTTTTTCAGAAATCCGGAACATCTGAATGTGACGAGTAAAACCCGATTTTGGACTTGTGGGAGCGCTATGGCGACCTTTAAGAACATTAATAAGAGAACTTTTTCCAGTATTTGGGATTCCTACAATACAAACCTTTGATTCCTTTCCATGACTGATTTCTTGAAGCTTAATACGAAATTGTTTTGTTCCTAGACGTTTTCGAGAGGAAATATAAACAGAAGGAGCAATTTTACTTAATTTATCCCGCCAAGCTTTATTAATTGGTCGAGGAACTAAATCACACTTATTTAGACAGAATATCAAAGGTTTGTTCTGCTTGAAAACAAATGACTCAACTTTATCTGATCTAGTGAGGTCTGGAAAACGAGCATCTAGGACTTCAACGGCAATGTCAGAATTTTTGATAACTCTATTGACTAATCGTTGCTCTTTTCGACGCCTTTGCATTTAAATCCCCACTATAAAATCAAATATCATAATTTTTTGAGTACTGTTTTTTAGACAAATGTATTATTGAGCTTTTTGAATAATTTCTTCAAATATGGAACAAAAAAATCAGAAAATCGTTCTACATGAAAGATAATATCAGTTTCAGATAAAGCGAAAGACATTAGATAACAGTTTTTATGGTTACTAATCAGTTAATCCGTTGAAGAATTAGTAGAAACAGTGTTTTTCGCACGTTTTTACCTAGTTCATTACATATACACCCTTTGGACATCCGTTAAACTGGTGGACATAAGATAATGGTAATAAAAGAATCCCATTCTCAAAAAAGGATCTATCAAACAGTTGATTCTGTTAGTGGTCACCTTCTCTTTGTTAAGAATACAAGAGACGTTTCTTATGGAGAAATTGCACAAGTACAAACTCCAGATGGAGAGATAAGAACAGGTCAAATATTAGAAGCAGCGTCAGATATGGCTGTACTTCAGGTTTTTGAGGGAACTTCGGGATTAGATACAACAAAAACGCGTGTTCGGTTTCTTGGTGAAACAGTAAAATTAGCAGTCTCACAGGATATGATTGGTAGAGTTTTCACCGGTTCTGGTCAAATTGCGGACGGTGGACCAGATCTAATCGCAGAAGATAATATTGAAATTCATGGGAACCCAATAAATCCATATGCTCGAGAGTTTCCACGTGAATTTATTCAAACTGGAATATCATCGATTGATGGTTTGAATACATTAGTCCGTGGACAAAAACTTCCTTTATTTTCTGGATCAGGACTTCCACATAATCAAGTAGCGGCTCAGATTGCACGTCAAGCTAGTTTATTAGGTGAAAAAGAAGAATTTTCAGTTGTGTTTGCTGCGATGGGTATTACAGCTGAAGAAGCTCGATTTTTTAGAGACGATTTTGAACGAACAGGTGCTTTAGAGAAAGTAATCCTTTTCTTAAATCTTGCAGACCAACCAGCTGTCGAACGATTAATCACTCCTAGAATGGCTCTTACTGCTGCAGAATTTTTAGCCTATGAATATGATATGCATTTGTTGGTGATTCTTACAGACATGACTAACTATGCAGAAGCATTGAGAGAGATTTCCGCAGCAAGAGAAGAAGTACCTGGAAGAAGAGGGTATCCAGGCTATCTCTATACTGATTTAGCCACTATATATGAGAGAGCAGGTCGGATTAAAGGGAGAAATGGTTCAATTACTCAGATGCCAATTCTCACTATGCCATCAGATGATATTACTCATCCAATACCGGATCTCTCAGGGTATATTACTGAAGGCCAACTAATTGTTGATCGTGGTTTGCATCGAAGAGGAATTTATCCCCCTATTGATCCACTTCCTTCACTGAGCCGCTTGATGCGGGAAGGAATTGGTAAGAATCGTACTCATGTTTGTCATAAAAGTGTATCGGACCAACTCTATGCAGGTTATTCCCATGGACGTTCACTACGTGATTTGGTCGCTGTTGTAGGCGAAGAAGCTCTTTCAGATATTGATCGAAAATACCTTGTTTTTGCTGATCGATTCGAAAATGAGTTCCTAAGACAAGGCTATGAAGAAGATCGGAGTATTTTCGATACTCTTGAACTTGGTTGGGATTTACTAACTGATTTACCCGAGGGTGAGTTGAAACGAATTCCCCCAAGGATGTTGGATGCTTATCATCCTAAGAATAGGGACCTAAGATTGTCTATTGAAGATCCGGAGCCTGAATAACCTTAAAAATGAAAATATATCTAAAATTTGAGTATATTACCTTTCAACCCAAAACTTCTGCGACCTTTTGTGCTACAACTCCTAGATCGTGAAAGATCAGCCCTAATTTAACTGTTTTTCTGGCACTAACTGTAACGACAGCTTTATTGCTCGCTGCAACAGAAATAAGATAACCATCATTGCCTTCTACCAAAATTCGAACAAGTTCACCCCGACCAACTTCCATCATAGCTCGTTCTCCTAAACTAAGCATTGCGGCGGTCATAGCTGCTACTCTTGTATCATCAACATTATTTGGAAGCACAGCAGGATAATGAGTGATAGGCAATCCTTCCATAGAAACAATTGCAGAAGCTTCAATTCCTGCAAGGCGAGAGGAAAAGTTCTCTAATATTTCTGTAAGCTGATTACTTCGGTCCTCAAAGGCAGCATCGTCTAACAACGGCGATCAAACTCCTAGGGACAATATTCAAATGGAAATGTATAGTCACGAGTGGTCTGAATGACTTTTTAGTCATCCTATTTTTAAAAAATAGATATCGATTTTTATCTTTTATAGAGGTAGGTACAATTTTTCTCAAATAACCATCTGAAAGAAAAAAAAAAAGTAAAATTGATTCCTTATTCATTATCTTTAAGGATTATTTCACAAATAATTAGACAAAATAATTGCTGGTAAATAATTTGACGTCAAAAGTTCCTTCAGAAAGCAAAATTATCCGTCTTTTTATGGATCAAAATGTAAATCCTGATATTATGTTCCATTGTATTCAGGTGTCGATGAAAGCAACAGAACTGGCTGAAAAAATAAATATGAGTGCCCAAAACGTAGATACTGCTCTTTGTACCATTGGGGGCCTTTTACATGACGTTGGTAGAATTAAAACCCATACAATTTTTCATGGTTTGGAAGGAGCAAAAATCATTCGAAAGAAGAAATGGCCAGAATCATTAGCTTTGATAGCAGAACGCCATATTGGTGGAGGAATTTCACAAAAAGAAACAATTGAATTGGGTTTTCCTGCAAAGAATTATTTACCAGTTACTTTAGAAGAAAAAATTGTGTGTTATGCAGACAAACTGTTTATCTATACTTATGATGACCAAAATAGAATAATTGAATGGAAAGAAGTACAAAGTTGTTTAATGGAAGTTGATAAATTAAGAAAACGGTTAGGTGGGGGACATTTAGCACCAGATCGCCTTTTGAATCTCGAAAAAGAACTTAAGCCTCTATTTTCTTAGGCCAAAAAAAAAGATCGGAAGTAATAATTTTGAACATTCTTTTAGGAATCACCGGTGGAATTTCAGTTTATAAAATGCCTACAGCAATTGGACTTATGAAGCGAAAAGGACATCAAGTACGTGTTGTAATGACAAGAAATGCAACACAATTTGTTAGTACTTTAACCTTCCAATCAATCTCCGAAGGACCTGTTTTTGTAGAAATGTTTGAACCACCAAAAGTATTCAATATTGAACATGTTGATTTAGCAAAAGAAGCTGACATCTTATTAATTGCACCCGCAACTGCAAACATTATTGGAAAAATAGCTAACGGGATCGCAGACGATTTATTAACTACTACTGTATGCGCAACATCAATTGATAAACCAGTAGCATTTGCTCCTGCAATGAATACCGCAATGTGGGAAAATCCAATAGTTCAAGCTAATATTAAAAAATTAAAAACGATTAAAACTACCAAATTTCCTGAATTAGCGAAATATCGATTCATTGAACCAATCGAAAAATGGTTAGCATGCGGAGATTTAGCGAAAGGAGCTCTTGTTGAACCACAGACGATAGTTAATTGGGTTGAGGACCTTCTAAAGGCATATTATCCTAAGACATGATAAAGCAGCAATTTTATAAAAAAATAACCAAATGGTGGGCCTAGCCGGATTTGAACCGGCGATCTCCCGGTTATCAGCCGGGCGCTTTAACCTGGCTAAGCCATAGGCCCCTAAGAAAGATATTAATTAGTTATTAGAAGGGAAGTAAATTGATTGCTAAAGGATTTCAGTGATTTGAAATTAAATCTAACGATAACTCTTTGTATATTTCGCACGAGCTCCTTTTCGGCCAAACTTCTTAGGCTCTTTCCGTCGTGGATCTCCTGATAAGATAGTTCTATCATAGGCTCTCATCTTTTGTCTAAGTTCCTCAGATGAAGTAAATGAAACTAAGGCTCTGGCAATGGCCGTCCGGGCCGCAATGGCTTGACTGACTACTCCACCACCCTTCACATGAACTCTGATGTCTAAGTTATTTCTAGTCTTTTCGCCAGCTAAAATTAATGGTTCAAAAAGCATCATTCGCATAAGTTCAGGCTCATAGATCTCTACAGGTTTGCTATTTATCCATATTCTTCCTTTTCCTGAAGTAGAAACAGCCCTAGCAATTGCAGTTCGTCGCTTTCCACTTGTTAATTGTACTTTCATTGATGTAATTCTCCATTTCGAAAGTTAGACGCGTAAGGCAATATCATCTGTAGTTACATACTTACAGCGAAGATGAGTAGCGTCAGCTTCTTTGATTTTCTCGAAATTTTCCTCTCTACATATTTTAGGAATTCCTCGATAAACTTTAAGTCGTTTAAATGCGTCTTTTCCACGTGGTCTTTTCCAAGGAAGCATTCCACGCACAGTTTTTCTAACGATTCCTTCTGGAGTTCGAGGAAAGAACGGTCCTTGAAGGGGATTTGTCTTTGTACGAATTTTTGACCTTTGAATATAATCATTGTAGGTTGTTCGTGGTTTTCCGGTTATGACTGCTTTCTCAGCATTTACAATAATTATTTCTTCGCCCTCTAGTAGCTTCTTCGCAATTACACTAGACATTCTACCAAGAATTAAATTTTCAGCATCAATTACTCGCTTCATACGATTTCACAACCAGATTTTCCTATTTGATAATTTGAACTCCTGAACCTTTGGGATTTATTTCAATAAGTTGAGGAAGTGAAAGGCATTCACCACCAGCTTTTTCAATTTTTGAACGAGCAGACATTGAAAAATTAAGTGCAGCCACCTTGACAGGGTGATTCAAGGTTCCTGAGCCTAAGACTTTTCCAAGAATTAGAATAGTGTCATTTTCAGAAGATATTCGATTAATTTGTTTAATATTTACTTCAGGACGATTTGATCTTGAGTTAGCTAAGACTTTTTCTGCAGCTTTCCATATAGGCGCCTGGCATTCAGCTGCAGAGCGTCTTAAAAATCTTTGAAGTGTAACAATATTTGGATCGGTGCTTCTAGTGTTCTTAACCATGAAAAAATCACCATTTTGTTTATTTGTAAAAAAATCTGACCTATTCAAGTTCCTGGATCTTCGATGCAAGTTCTTCTGCTTTCTTCTTTAGAATATTGACACTCTCAATAAGAATTTGTCGTGGAGTTAAAGAGCCAGTCGACTCAAGATTGAAAATAAAATCATCACCACTAGTCTCTACTCTTATTGCATCAACTTCACAAATATCTTCACATTGGCTACAAAGGATACACTTGTCCATGTCAATTACTTTTATTTCTGTGTCACTTTCCTTGATTATTTTAACAGGGCAGGCTTTTACACAATCCCAACAAAGTGTACAATTTTCAGGAATGACGATAACCCTTGGAAAGTATTTATAACCAACACTACTTGTTGGTTGAAATTTAGCATGGTCTTTTCCTATACCTAATCGCGCAATAGCTTCTACGAGAATTTTTTGGCCTCTTGAAAGTTGAAGAATTGGAATTTTATCGTATACTGGACTCGTTGAAGGATCTTGAGAAATTAGGTCTCCAGAGTATACTGTGTCTAAATCTTCATTAGATTCTTTTTCCAAAGTTAATGAGACCTCACAACCGGTGCAACCTTGGCCTTCACAAGAACACAGCTCGGGTAGGCTATATGAAGACAAATCTGTTTTGAGTGGCATCAATCCAAGCCGGTGAGATATTTGTTCATCAAAAACAACTGAAGAATTTTCAATAAAAATAACATCATCAATTGCTAAGGTAGGTACTTCAGTCATCATTGTCCGTCGTAATGCATTTGCTGCAGCGGGAGTAATACCACGAATTGCAAAGCGTAAAAAATATTCTTTTTGCTCCAAAACATCAATTTGCATTTTATCTTTAAAACTCCTACCCATTTCAGCAATTCTTAGATTATTAAGACTCAAAAAGGTGTCTTTAAATATTAGTCTTCAGTATTTCTACAAGCTGTGACTTCTTTGAATTTCATTCTGAGAGTGGTTCATTGCTTTAATCTTTTAATAGAATTAATCTAGTCATAAATGTGAATTATTCAATTGAAGTATTTCAAAGATAGCTGAAATTATTAAGGTTAGATCCAGAATGCCCCAAGAAAGCGTGGAAAATCGACTGCATCATATTTTGAAGAAAATGTGTAGAGATAAAAGCTTTGTCGGTGCATTGATTTGTACAGACGATGGTTTGATAGTTACATCATATACAAGCCAGCAAGCGTTAGGGATTGTAGAAGAAAACCATCAAGAAGGATTTGATCAGGTTGTAAGTGCCTTAGGCAGTTTATTTCTTTCTGTAGCGTCACGAGCACGGAAAGAGCTCAAACTTAAGCATGTAGAAGAGTTATACCTAAGAGGAACGCAAGAAACGGGACACTTAAGAGTAATTTTTCGGGTATTTGATACTATTCTATATGGAAAACTTGTCCTCTCAATACTTATGGATCAAACAGTACCATATCGAAGGGTTACGACAAGAGTAATTCGCAAGATACAAGGAACAATAGATACAGATAAGCTAATTAGTACTTCTAGCAAGAAGTAATTGTATTAATTTTCGTATCCACCAATTTTCTCGGAGTAAATGTTTTTTTGATAAATAGGATGTAATATTATTCCTTCGTATAAAATATTCGTGATTGGTTGAAAACCAGGGCAAAATCCATTTGGATTATAATAAGTACAAGTAGAACAGACCTTTTATATTGAGAAAAATCGATAAACTATCAATATTAGGGCCATAGAGACCAATACAATGGAAAATTGAAGGATTAGTATGAAAGAATTTATAGAAAAAAAAACCCAAAACTGAGAAAAACACCACAATAAGATTGTATACAACCTTTACAAATTGGAATGACCTTAAAGTAGAACATATGAGAATGAAATCGTTCACATAATGGATGATGGGCAAGAGAAAGTCCCAATAGACGCCTATATTTAGATTCTTTCGTAAAAATGTCAAAAGGATCCTTTTTTATGAGTTTGTTTTTTCTCTAGATTTAGCACATCGGTTTGCAATTATTGCAGCAAATGCTCCTGCTCCAAAACCGTTGTCTACGTTTACTACTGATAAACCAGGTGAACATGATTGGAGCATAGAAATAAGTGCCCCAATACCCTTCTCTCCTAGTCCAACACCTGTACTAACAGGAACGCCAATGACAGGTATATCTACAAGACCTGCTACAAGTGTTGGAAGGGCACCTTCCATCCCAGCACAAACTACTAAAGCATCCGCTTCTAACATCTTTTTTAAAGGGAGAATAAGGCGATGTAATCCAGCAATTCCTGTATCGTGTGCCATAATTACTTTGCAACCCATTATTTTTGCTACGAGT
>JAEOTI010000662.1 GCA_016839955.1 Candidatus Hodarchaeota archaeon
GAAAATGTTAAACGCACCCCATTAACACAGTCATCAACCTTTTCAAAAATGACAGGCTGCAATGTCTATATAAAATATGAAAATCTTCAAAAAGCGGGCTCTTTCAAGATTCGAGGGGCATATAACAAAATCGCTCATTTAGAGGAAGAGCAACGAAGAAAGGGAGTCGTTGCTGTTAGCACTGGTAATCATGCACAAGGTGTAGCTCTTGCTGCGTCCTTATTTGACATTCCAGCAACTATTGTGATGCCAGAAGGGGCACCAATTCCTAAAATATTAGCTACAAAGGGATATGGAGGAAATGTTATTCTCCATGGTTCAACCTTTGAAGATGCTTTCAATAAAGCAAAAGAAATTGAAAAAAATGAAGATAAAACTCTAATACATGCATTTGATGATCTGTACATTGCTGCAGGCCAAGGAACAATTGGTTTGGAAATTCTTGAAGATCTTTCTGAAGTAGATGTCGTCATAGTACCCATTGGTGGAGGAGGGTTAATTTCCGGAATTGCTACAGCAATAAAATCAAAAAAACCTGAATGTAAGTTGATTGGTGTCCAAGCGAAGGAGATGGATGCTGCGGTTCAATCATTCCAAAAAGGACACCTCGTAAAAACTGAACGAGGTTATACTATTGCGGATGGAATTGCTATCAAGAGTCCAAGTGAATTTACTTTTTCCGTTATTAAAACAAAAATTGATGAAGTCGTTACTGTAGATGAAGAAGAGATTGCTAAAGCGATTTTGTTGTTATTAGAGCGATGTAAGTCTGTCGCTGAGGGCGCAGGCGCGGTTTCACTAGCAGCTTTACTCTTTCACGAAATTGCTCGAAAAGGGGAGAATGTTGTTGTGGTGTTGAGCGGAGGGAATATTGACATTACTATGATTGGAAAGATCATCACCCAAGGTTTGATCAAGGCAGGGAGATATATTGAAGTCAAAGTCCTAATAAAGGACAGACCTGGTGAAATGGCGGTTTTAACAAGGAAAATTGCTGATCTTGAGGCTAATATTATTGATTTGAACGTGGATCGTTATTCTACAAATGTGCCCTTCAATTATATTACTGTAGATCTAGCTTTAGAGACAAAAGGCCCAAGTCATTCAGAAGAAATCCTAGGAGAATTACAGAAAAAGTATCCTACTCGAAATAACTAACAAAATTTAGAACAAAATCACATCTACCCAGTGTGTATATTATGATCTATGAGGAGGACGTAAATCATGACAAGTCCTTTCTCTCAACAAGTGATAGACCTGATTAAAGAGATTCCATTAGGAAAAGTCGCTACTTATGGTCAGATTGCTAGAGCAGCGGGTAACTCTCGAGCTGCTCGGCAAGTTGCTTGGATTTTAAACTCATCTTCTGAGAAATATAACCTACCGTGGCATAGAGTGGTCAATGGTCGTGGAAAAATCTCCCTACCTCATGATCAGGGTTATGAAACCCAGAAGGAGTTATTGGAAAAAGAAGGTATTGTTTTCAGTTCTGCAGACATTATTGATCTTTCTAGTTACCAACATGATTTTGTTTACTCACCAGAAAACACGTATAAAGGAGATCTAGTATAAATCAATCTTATGGTAGAAGAGTTCCTAGATTTGATGAAAAAAGGAAAAATCGAAAACTCATTGAGCTTTTCTGCTATCACCTGTGAATTGATTTCTTAGTTAGATCCTTACTATCCTTAAAAAATACTTGTATTTCGTCGAGATAAGAAAGGACTCTTTCAATCTGAGCATTTTCATAGATTGAAGGATGTGACTCCTGTAACCGGTGGAAAAAACTGACCTGTTCCTGAAGAGTTTGGATTTCCTCTCGTGCTCTTTCTTCTAAAGGACCGATCCCTCGTTCACGAGCAAGATGCTCTGCGATTTCAAACTGTTTAATTGCCTCTTGGACTTGAAAAGAAGCTCGTTTGAGTAATGCACCAACAATCAAAGTTTCGATATAAGTTCCGTAAAGACGTTCACGTTTGCTGATTTCTTCTAGTTCCTTTACTAATTGCTCGATCTTTGTTCGATGCTCGGGTAGTTTATCAAGAAGAAATATCCTGAGCAGGGTCTGGAGTTTAAATTGAATGGCTCTTATTTCAAGTTGAAAATTTGTAATTCGTGATGCTATTTCTCTAGCTTTGTCAGCAAGTTCTAACGCGGATCCAAGGTCATTTTGTTTTAGTTTTAGGAGAGT
This sequence comes from Candidatus Hodarchaeota archaeon, assembly GCA_016839955.1. Next base: position 2,192 of record JAEOTI010000662.1, read on the forward strand.
TTTCGATAAATAATATCTAGCATCCACTATGGGTTGATTTTGGACCTCTTTCGCTTTAGATAATTCATAAACATAAGTTTCAGCTTCTTGAAATTGACCAGATGTAAGTAATGTTTGGGTTAAGTTATAAATAGCCCATGTGATGTCATTAGGATTACCTCGTTCTCTAAAAAGAGTAAGCCCTAACCGTTGATATTGTTCTGCTTTCTCTAAGTTACCTCGTGTCAAATAGACATTACCAATATTACTAATGGTAAGCGCTTTCTCTATCGGGAAATCTTCTGTTTCTTCAAAACTCTGCAAAGCTTTTTGGAAATATGCTTCAGCCTCATCTAGTTCTCCTTTTTGCAAATATAGATTTCCTAGATTCCCCAACGAATATCCAATTTGTTGTGGGATGTTTTCTCTCTCTAGGAGAGTAATTGCTCTTTTATGAAAGTCTACAGCTTGGTCAAGTTTCCCAAGCTTCCAAGAAATGATCCCAAGATTGTTCAAACACTGATGGATCCCTTTAAAATCCTTTATCTGCTCGCTTAACTTTAATGCTTGTTTTTGAAGGCCTTTAGCCTGAGTGAACTCCCCTTTTTGAGCAAATATTATCGCTAGACTGTTCAATGAAGTTGATGTTTCGCACGGCTCTCCGATTCTTTCTCGAATTTGGAGACTTTGTTCGTGAAACTGTTGTGACTCCTCAAAGTTCCCTTCATATGCCCGAATCTCTCCTAAGTTGTGTAAAGCTTTTGCTTCACCAGTAAAATCTGATGGTTCTTGTCGAGATAGATTTAAAGCTGAGAGTGCATACTTTTCTGCCTCTGGAAGCTTTCCTAATCGCCAAAGACACTGACTGAGTTCATTATGACAAACAAGGAGTTCAGAATTTTTAGTTATATCAAGGGTGGAACAGTAATCCTTCAATAGGATAAGTGCTTCAGAGAGTTTTCCTTCTACTCTAAGGTCTCTAGCTCTTGAGATTTGTTCTGGAGTTGTCCCCCTTGATTTGTGATTCTCCATTTTTTTCTCAGACTCCATCACTTTGAGCAATTAGCAAACATATCATTAAAACCTACTATACCTTGAACCGGAGCTGATCGGTTATTTATTACTGCATGGATTCTTAACGAAATCGTCAACTAATTTACTTCTTCAAAGATATAGGGTCTAACATAATATTCACTCTATTCTTTTGTAAAGGATCGTTACATTAAGTAATACTTTCTATCTTTAGAATGTACTTGTCTAACAGGAAATAATCAACCAAAACTATTTTTTCAAATCAAATTTAGTGATTGAAATGGTTCTTGGTTTTCTAATAGGTGTTGATGCTATAAGAAAAGAGTTGATACATTTGCTCTCGCAAATCCTTCTAATAGCACTACATTTATAGATGAAATTTGTTACAAAATTCGATGGAGGATACAAAATGTCTGAAGATAAACTCGATACCTTACTACACGAAACACGTGTCTACGAACCTCCCCAAAGAATTATTGATAGTGCTTATATCAAGAAGGTTGAAGATTACCATAAAAGGGCTGAAGAAGACTTAGAAGCCTATTGGGATGAATGGGCAAAAAGCGAGCTCAAATGGTATGAACCTTATACCCAAGTTTTGGATGAATCCAACGCTCCTTTCTTCAAATGGTTTGTCAATGGTAAGACAAATGTTGTGCTTAATGCCCTCGATCGACATATGGGTACACCAGTAGAAAATAAAATTGCGATCATTTATGAGGGCGAACCTGGAGATACGCGAAAAGTAACCTATAAGGAACTCAATGAAGAAGTTTGTAAATTTGCTAACGCATTAAAGAAACTTGGTGTGAAAAAAGGTGACTGTATTACTACTTATCTTCCGAACATAGTTGAGCATGCAGTTACGCTATTAGCTTCTGCTAAGATCGGTGCTATGCACTCAGTTGTCTACGCAGGTTTTTCTGCTGCTGCTTTGAAGGAACGGATCGATGATTCCCAAAGTAAAATTGTTGTAACATCTAATGGTCTTTACCGGCGGGGTAAAAAAATCCCTTTAAAGGCAACTATTGATGAGGCAGTTACTGAGACACCTAGTGTAGAAAAAGTTATCGTTGTGAACCGTATCGAAGATATGGAAGTAAATATGGGTGATAAAGACTTATGGTTTCACGAGATCGTAAAAGATGAACCCAATGAATGTGCAACCGAAGTAATGGACTCCTATGACCCTCTATTCATTCTCTATACTTCCGGAACTACCTCAAAACCCAAAGGTGTGCTCCATGGACATGGAGGTTACCAAGTAGGAATCAGTCGAACTCTAAAATGGGTTTTTAACATTCAAGAAGGCGATGTCTGGTGGTGTACAGCAGATCTTGGTTGGATCACTGGTCATAGTTACATTCTCTATGGTCCACTTATTTTGGGTACAACGACATTAATGTATGAATCAGTCCCTGATTTTCCTAATCCAGACCGATGGTGGGAACTTGTTGCTAAATATAAGGTTACACAATTCTATACGGCTCCAACAGCTATTCGAGCAATTATGCGATATGGAGATGATTGGCCTACCAAACATGATCTTAGCAGTCTTCGACTTTTAGGCTCAGTAGGTGAACCGATCAATCCCGAAGCATGGATTTGGTACCACGAGATGATTGGGAAAGAACAATGCCCAATTATGGATACTTGGTGGCAAACAGAGACTGGAAGTTTCATGATTACTCCTGTCCCAACCCAAAAACTAAAACCGGGTTCTGCAACAAAGCCTTTCCCAGGAGTTTTCGCAGCCATCGTTGATGGTACTGGTAAAGAACTACCTGCTAATACTGGTGGTTTTTTGGTGATTAAACGTCCTTGGCCCTCAATGCTCCAAACTCTCTATAATAACCCCGATCGCTATGTGAAAACTTACTGGTCTGACATCAAAGTCGAGGGTAAAGCAGTTTACAAGACTGGAGATATGGCTCGTCAAGATGATGATGGTTATTTCTGGATCCAAGGTCGTGCAGATGATGTTGTCAATATTGCAGGTCATCGCATTGGTACCATGGAAGTTGAAAGTGCAGTAGTAAGTCATGAAGCAGTCGCAGAATCAGCGGTGATTGGTGTTCCAGATGAAATCCGTGGTGAAATCCTCAAAGCTTTCGTAGTTCTTCGTCAGGGTTACGATAAAACAGATGAGCTTAAAATAGCCATTAAACAACACGTTCGAAAAGAAATCGGACCAATCGTCGTTTTCAAAGATATCGAGTTCATGGATGGTTTACCTAAAACTCGTTCTGGTAAAATCATGCGTCGTGTCTTAAAAGCGAAAGAACTTGGATTAGATACAGGTGATACCTCAACTTTAGCGGATTAGGACTTTTGTCCGACTCCCTTTTTCCTTTTTCTTAACTCAATGTTTAATTAGGAACTCTCGAAGAAGATCCTCAATTGGACCAATATCAACATCTTTTTCCTTTAAGATATGGCCTACAGGGTCTGATCGAACCGAATCACTCACAAACATCGCTTCGCTAACGACACCACCGACTTCCGAGGGTGGGACTAACGCAATTGCCAGGTTCATCCCCACTTTTACATTAATCAAGTTGGTAACGACAGTTAGAACCTTTTCACTGTCATGTACTTGGGTGATTACTAATTTTCCCTTTGATTTCATTATAGGGCTTATATTCTGAATTCGAGCAACTTTCAGGTCCACAGATCCACCTAATGTGTGTATATCTGCAGTTAAAGTTTCTGATAATTTCGCTAAAAACTGAAGAGACCACTCAATTCGACTTAATGCAAGGTTAGAAGGAGTTTCTGGAACTTTTTCTTGTTTAATTTGTTTTAAAAGACGCTGACCAAATTCTACTAGTTTCAAAACATTTAAGTCTTTAGCTAAATCAGTCGGAGGTTGGTAAGAATACTTTACTGTCATAATTGCAGACTTTGCTTTCGAAATTACGTTTTGGAGATCAGGTTTTGAAATTTCTAGTCGGATTGGTATCTTCTGCCTGAAATTATCCTGTAACGTACCGATTGCTCTTTCTGCAAGCAACAACCGTGGGTCTTTCGCTGATTCATAGGTCAATATACTTCACCCTATTTTTCATAATCCTCCAAATTTCTTAGTTTCTCTGTTTTTCCCATCAAAACGTTCACTTGAAGGGTTAAAAATTCTTTTAAATGGATTTAATCGGAGTTTAACCTGATATTTTTCTACTAATCTTTGTTTCTTTTTCTTAATTGGAAAAAGTCTAAGGTTTCAAATAGGCTTTAAACTGGATAGAGAGGCCTTCTGTTATAATAGTAGAAGTTGCTAGAAATCATCCACGAACTGAAAGTCCAGTCTATGGCTCTTGGGATGTCCTGAAACCCGATTACCTTTTTGAATAATATAAATAAATGGCAAACTGGAACCTTAGTTAAACTTAGATATATCTAAACAATTATTATCTTAGTGGTGCAGAAATTTGGGCGGTATCAAAACAATAAATCGAGATGAAGAGATTGCAGAGTTCATAAGTGGATGGAAAATTCCGGAATATGTTTTATTGATAGTTGCACTATTTTTTCTGTTTTTTATTGGACCTCTCTTTATTTTTCAAATAATTAGTCTGATTATGTTTTGGCAATTATACCGAGCTAATATGGGTTATGTTCGGGTAGACCCATTAGGTGTGACAATTTCAAGTGGTACGAGACCTAGCTTTGCTTCTTGGAAGTATATAGAAAAATTTAAGACTCGTCGCAGGAGAAAAGGTCAAATAATTTCCATTCACATTATTACTACGACTGGAAGAAAGTATAAGATCAGCCGGGCTAATTGGGGATATAATGGCCTTAAAGTCATTCTGAAAGAACTTGAAACTAAATATAATGATTGGTACGAATAACAAGAAAGAATTCTACAAGTTCATATTGATGTTAAAGGAGAAGATCTCCACCATCTATTTTTAATGAAGTTCCAGTAATATAGGTTGATTTTTCTGAAGCTAAAAAGAGAACCAGTTCAGCTACTTCTTCAGGCCTTCCTAGTCGAGAAATTGGAAATTCTTTTACAATATGGGGAATATCTTCATCCGTTACAATCTCTTTAACTAAATTTGTATTAATAAGACCCGGACAGACTGCATTGACTCTAATTCCGTATTGTGCTCCTTCCTTTGCTACTGCTTTAGTCAATCCAAGTACTGCGTGTTTTGATGCGGTATAATGAGCGCCTCCCAGAGTGCTTACTGTTAAACCAGCGGTAGAGGAAAAATTGATTATGTTTCCCGTACCTTTATCTCTCATGTGAGGAAAAACCTTCCGCATAAAAAGGAAAACACCACGAAGATTGGTATTTAGAACCTTATCCCATTCTTCTGTAGATATTTCTGAGAAGCGAGACGGATAGAGGATCCCAGCACAGTTCACAAGGATGTCAATCTTCTTAAAAGAAGCAATAACAGATCCAATTAGTTGATCTACTTGTTTTTCATTAGAAACATCACAGGGATATTCCTTAACTTGATGTCCCTTCTTTAGTATATGTGCTGCTACTTTTTGGAGCTTTTTATGATTAATATCAACAAGTACAAGTATCGCGCCTTCTTCTGCAAATCGATTCGCCACAGCTCGTCCCATTCCCTGGGCTGCACCAGTAATTACTGCAACCAGACCATCTAGTTCGGTCATCAACAAAATTCTCCTGAAATAACCTTTTTAATTTGGAGTTTATTTGCTTCGAAAATAAATATTAAATGGTAGTACAGTAGTTCATATTTTAGAAATTATTTCACAAAATAATGGTGCCCCAGAATGGATGTTATTTATCGGGAATACGAACCAAACCAGGAACTAGAGGAACTACAGGCAAAACTTTTCTCTGAAGTAGCTGATTTTCCTGTTACTGGAAAAGAAATTCAATTTCGTTATAATCAGGAAAAAATTGATCCAAAAACAGTTCGGTACGCATTTAATTCGAAAGGAGAACTTTTAGCGTACTGTCAAGCAAGAGATTATGCACAATTAGGTCAAACTCACCTTGGATATCCGTGGGCTGTACCCGATTGTCCCCGTGAAGTCCAAAATAAGCTCTTTGATGAACTTCTCCAATATCTTCAACAAAGAAAAAGTACACTTTCAATCAGGATTTCATTATATCGTGGATGGAAAAAACAAATCGAATATGTTAAACAAAAAGGTTTCATCGAGTATGAACGGAGTTATCAATACAGTGTTGACCTCGATATCGAAAATCTTAGTAAAATGGAATTAACGGAAGAAGACAAAATTTTTACAAGTCGCCTTGCGACTAGTGACGATATTAAGATTCTCATCAATCTTCTCAACGCAGATCCAACTATGCGAAATGTTTTGCCTACTGATGAAACAAAAAAGAACTATTTTAACACCAAAGTACTGAAAGACGGCCATTGTGTACTAATTTTCCATGAAAAGGAGTTAGTTTGTGCTAGTGCACCTCTTATAATGAAACCTGATGATCGTTATTTAAGAGGAGACAAAGAACGAATTATTTTACGATTTATGGCAACCAGACCAGGATATGTGAATGCGTGGAGAAGTCTACTTGTTCATTTCGCAAAAGAATGTCTTTCAAAGGACTGGGGAAACATCCCAATTCAGTGTCACTTTGGATTTATGTCAAATTTCCCAATGGCGGCCTTCTTATCTGAAATCCGCCCTGAGATCCAAGTAAGTTCTATTTTATTCGGATTGCCTGAATAAAAAGTAATCTACTTTCACCGATATTGGTAACAATGACTCCCGCAGGTATGAATCTCTCCAATTAATAGTTGGCGGTCCGATGGGCGAATATTCATTTTTTTGTCCTTAGAAAAAACATTTTGAGTCTTAATCTTCTGCCATGAGTCCATTATAAGAATCACACTACCTTTTACTAGTTGATTATTAATATTCTCACATAAGAACCTATTTTTCTTGACATTTTATAATCGAAAAGAATTCAAGAAAAAGCTTCAAAATGGAGAAGTTTTTCTATCAGTTAAAGATTACAGAATGAAAAACAGTTTCTTAAATATTTTGAGAAGAATGGTTATCCACAGATCCTGTTTATGACTTAGGGGAAGTTTGGTTCATATTAAAAACAATAAGATAGCTACCTTCTTCCAATTTACTTTCCAGCTCCCATCCGTGGTGATAAGCTGTTTTATTAGCAAGATGAAGGGCGTTCCTATTGCTTTGGAGTATTTCAGCCCAAAAATTCTTGATTCCACGGCTACAAGCAATCATTGCAAGCATATCTAATAGATAGGATCCTATTCCTATCCCTTGATATTTTTCATGAATTGTAATCGCCCATTCAGCAGAATCAGTATCAGAATCCACTATATACCGTCCTTCAGCAATTATTTGCTTATTTCCTTCCTCATTTCGAGTGGTCCCCACCATTGAGAAAACTTGCTCATAATCTATAAATGCGAGTTCTTCCCGTTTTTCAAGAGGGATCGCCTTTGGAATACTGAAAAATCTTCGATAAAGGCTCTCCTGAGGTAAACGATAGAAGAATTCACGTAAAGCACTATCGTCAGTTGGTTTAATTGGACGAAATTCGACTTCTACCTCTTTAAAGACTTTTTTTATTCGGTAAGCTGTTGGGTATAGTACTCCATTAACAAGGGGTAATTCTACCTTCCCAATAAATCTTAATTCTCTCGCTTGAGCCATAAGGTGTGATCTGTATCGTGGGTGAGCTACTCGAATTAGTTCTAGCACTCGTTCGCGGATAGACCTATCATATAAACTAGCAACCCCGAATTCAGTGACAATGTAATGAACATCCCCTCGACAGAGATCCACACCCGCTCCGGGTTTTAAAGTAGGTACTATTCGAGAAATAGTACCTGAGATAGCTGTTGAAGGTAATGCGACAATTGTTTTCCCCCCTTTGGAAAGAGCTGCCCCACGAAGGAAATCAACATGACCTCCTGGACCTGACATCATTCTTGGACCTAACGAATCAATGCTCACCTGTCCAGTGAGATCAACTTCAAACCCTGTCACAATCGCTGTCACATTCTCATTTTGGGCAATAATTCTTGGATCATCTGTGTAATCCACTGGATAGAATTCAATATCAGGATTATCATGACAATAATCATATAGTCTTTTCGTCCCCATGGCCAAACTACACACTGTCTTACCTTTGTGAATTTGTTTTGACTCATTTGTCACAGCACCCGAGAGAATTAGATCAAGAATTGGTTCAGAAAGTAAGTCTGTATGAATCCCAAGTCCTGTTTTTTCATGTAATGCACCTAACACTGCATTCGGAATTCCCCCGGGTCCAACATATAATGTTGCGTTATCTTGAACAAGACGATTGATATGATCACTGATTTGAACAGCGATTAGAGGATCTACAGAGGGTGGGTGCCACTCGTCAAGAGGACTATTACTTTGGACTATAAAATCAATTTGATCTGCATGTAAAGTTGTGTCTCCATAGGTTCTGGGCATTTGGGTATTAACTTCGGCTATTATTTTTCTTGCCGATTCAGTAGCAGCTTTTACAACATCAACTGCTACACCATAGGTAAAATTACCTTTGTTATCGGGAGGACTTACTTGAATCAATGCAATATCTATTGGGATGCGACCACTACGAAACAAATTGGGTATTCGTGACGAATAGATGGGAGTAAAATCTGCAAGGCCTTGTTGTATTGCGCCTCTTACATTATCACCCACAAAGAAGGTATTATGTCTAAAAGATTCCGATAAGCGGTGTCGAACCCCAGGTGCTATTCCTAATGTTAATACATGTACAAGTTCGGTATCTAAGAAGCGTGAAGAAGATTCTGCAAGTTCATGAATTAAAATATGAGGTTCTCCACATCCTGAACCGATAAAGATACGATCACCATTTCGTATTTGTTTTATAGCTTCAAGGGGAGTAACTAGTTTATCGTGGAAGTTTTGCATATTCATTAAGATCAGGCTCTAATTTCGTTCTAACGGTATCGCCTTTTAGCTTGGTTCGAGCTCTATGAGAATATCACCTTGGTTAACTTGGTCTCCTGCCTTAAAATTAATTTTCGTGACTAAACCAATGAACGGAGCAAGAATACGCGTCTCCATCTTCATTGCTTCTAACACAACAAGATCTTGAGATTCTTCGACAACATCGCCTTCTTTCACACAGATTTCAACAACTCTCCCAGGCATTGGAGCGGATAGGGGATCACCAGCTGAAGCTTCAATCTGAGGGACTCCTTCATCTCTTCTAGAAAGTCTATACACTTGCCCTTGGAAGAAAACAAAACGTTCATCACCTTCTTGAGCAACTACCGCTTTGTAGAGTCGATTTTGCCATCTAAATTGAATTTTTCCGGGACCAACGAAATCTGCTTGAATTTCATGTTCTTCTCCGTTAATTCGAATCAAAAATTTGTCTTCTTCTCGCCGGCTGGCCTCAATCTTATGTGTTCCTTTACCATCATCGTAACTGGTTTCCATAGCTAATGGCACGCCCTTGCAGATGGAAACGGAACTCTATTGAGGACCGCCTCTAATCAGTCGAGGATTCTTTTGAACTAGAACCTCTCTTTATAGTTTTACGAGCAGAGTCACTTATTTTAGTTACCAATCCACCAACTTTACGAAGACCACCCCGACCCCATCGTGTAGCGGAATTCCAAGGTGAATGAGGGTCTGGTTCAGCAAAACCATTACCACTATAAGTTGAGGATGTTTCAACAAGATCAAAAACTGATAATGCTAATAATGCTCCTAAGGGAACAGGTTCTGCCGTAGGTGTCCAATTCGTGAAATGGTTAAGAATGAAATGTGTTGAAATATTGCCATTACGGAATTCTTCATGGTTAAGAATTTCTTTCAGATAAGTGATATTAGTTGGAACTCCCAATGCTGCATAATTCTGTAAAGCCCAAATCATTTTTCGAATACTATCTTCTCTAGTATGATCATGTACTATTAACTTTGCAAGCATTGGGTCGTAATAGATAGATACATCGTCTCCTTCTTCTGATAACCCAGTATCGTTCCTAATTCCAATCTTATTTACAATGTTAAGTAAAAAACGGTGGAGACGTCCAGCAGTTGGCCTAAATTCTTTCTCAGGATCTTCAGCATAGATACGACACTCTAGAGCGTGTCCTCGTTGAGTAACATCTTCTTGAGATAATGCTAATTCTTGACCTGCTGCTAATTTTATCTGCCATTTCACTATATCTATTCCTGTTGTTGCTTCAGTAATTGCATGCTCTACCTGCAACCGTGTATTCATTTCCAGGAAATAAAATTTCTTATCATTGTCAAGTAAAAATTCCACTGTCCCAGCGTTTTGATATCCAACAGCTTTTGCTGCGCAAATGGCAGTTTGACCCATTTTTTCTCTAAGTTCATCGTTTAAAGCTGGAGAGGGTGTTTCTTCAATTATTTTTTGGAATCTCCGTTGAATAGAACATTCTCGCTCAAATAAATGAATAGTATTTCCATAATTATCTGCAAGGATCTGAATTTCTACGTGTCGTGGAGCCTCAAGATATTTCTCTAGGAAAATTCGTCCATCACCAAAAGCGGATTCTGCTTCTCGTGATGCACTTTCTAGTCTTTTCAAAAAATCGCGTGAACGATAAACAATACGCATTCCCTTCCCACCACCACCTGCAGCGGCCTTAATCATAAGTGGATAGCCAATTTCATTGGCTTTCTTATGAAAAAAATTAGGATTTTCTTCCCAATTTTCTTGGGAAGTAAAGCCGGGCAATACAGGTACCCCTGCTTCTTGCATTATGGTTTTAGCTTTTGTTTTTTCGCCCATTGCTTCGATTATGTCAGGATTTGGACCAATGAATGTAATTCCTTTTTCTATACACCGGTAAGCAAATTTTGGGTTTTCAGACAAGAAGCCGTAACCTGGGTGGATTGCTTCTACCTCACTTTCTTTAGCAATCTTCAAAATTTTGTCAATATTTAGATAGCTCTCTTTTGGTATAGGAGAACCTAACGGGTAAGACTCATCTGCGAGCTGCACATGCAAAGCCCGTTTATCAACATCAGAATAGATAGCTACAGTCCCTATGTCTAGTTCTTGACATGCCTCAGTGATTCTGACGGCGATCTCCCCTCTATTAGCGATCAAGACCTTCTTAAACAGACCGTTATCTTTAGAACTATTTGAAGATCCGATTTCGTGTGTACTCATGATAAACCATCATTTAGTAAAGGGAAATCGTAATTTTTGAGGGATAGGTGATAGAAATTATTGTTTTTTTCTCTTATTTCATTTCTAGAATAGTTACATGAATTCTTTAAGTAAAATTTAGTGAATAAAGTCATTTTCAATTAACGTTATATTTAATGCAATAACTTGACTAAGTGGCTTCTTTTAAATTGTATTTTAATATACAAATAGTATTGTATTGAAACATGAAATATTAAAGTTTCTCTCAGATGGTCGATTTTCCTTAATTCTTGATAAATAATAGATATTACGAATTAATTTGTTACTAGTATTTCTTCTAGTACAAAATCATAAAATAATATAAATCTCAAAGTCATTAAACCCCTATCTCACCATTATTTTGTTACAGTCCGCCACAACTCAATCTATTGGAAGAACTAAAATGGACATATTAGAATCTAAGATTGATATTAATTCTACGGAATTCAAAGACAATAAAAAACACAATTTAAAGCTTATTGAGGACCTTAACAAAAAATTAGAAGAGACTCAATTAGGTGGAGGGCCAAAAAATATAGAACGACATCTTTCAAGAGGCAAAATGTTCGTTAGAGATCGAATTGAGGCTCTATTAGATTCTGATTCACCATTCCTTGAGTTTTCACCTTTGGCAGCCTATGACCTGTATGACAAAAAGGCCAATTCAGCAGGAATCGTAACAGGAATTGGAAAGATACATGGTCGTGAAATAATGATCGTTGCTAATGATGCAACGGTTAAAGGTGGCACTTATTACCCCTTGACGGTGAAAAAGCATTTACGAGCTCAAACTATTGCTGCAGA
>JAEOTI010000663.1 GCA_016839955.1 Candidatus Hodarchaeota archaeon
AGGGGTTCTCCTCCTGAAAAACTGAGAGCAGCTACTCCTGCAGTAGCAAGTTCTTCAACAAGATGAAATGCTTCTAGAGTAGATAATTCTTGAGAAGATTTAGTCCCAGCATCTTGGTAACAATGACGACATCGCAAATTGCACTTATTGGTGATGTTCCAAACCACTGCTAAGGGAGAGCCTGTCGGTTGAGGAGTTTTTATTCCAAATATTGCCATTCCAGAAGCAATAGAACGAATAATACGGCTATATAACGGTGTTGAAATAAATGACCTGATTTCTTCCTTTGTGAGGAAGATTTTTTCTTTTCCGAATAAAAAAGCAAATTTCGTTAATTCTGAGATTAATTTTACCTTAATTATGCATTTCCAACATAAATTCTCTCTAGTGTTTAGGACTTCTTTTATATAGATAGAATGACACGTTTTGCAATTTTTTGATAGAAAGAACATTATTTGCCGAAAAAGAAGGTCTACTGGTTTAAATTCAAGAGTTTTTTGGAAAAACTTCAACAAATAACATTCCCCAGTCATAGAAAATTGAACTCATTTGTTTATATTTAAAAAAATGACAATTTTGATTTTACTGAATGTTTTGATGTTGTTATCCTCGTCAAGAACCTCATTCAAAATACTTTTTGAATTAAACTAGAAAGGACAATCTACAATCGTATTTTTTGTTGGGAACTTATTTGATTTTTAAAACATTTAATCCTGAAAAATGGACACAGACTTTTACTATTCAAAATGATAATTTTCTAATTAGACCCGCTTTAAAAGAAGACAAGAAATTCGTTTGGAAGGCATACAAGGATGTTGATCCGACATTCAACAAATATATTATTGATATTACCCAAGAAATGGTAGATTCTTGGTATAACAACATCAATTATGAAAATTCAATCCCACTGAATTGTTGGCTTTTAGAACAAGAAACTAACCAAATTTCTCGTTTTGTTGGTAATTCCACTCTTGGTTTTTCTCAACACAATCGAATGAGTCATGTAGGAGGAATAGGATTAGGAGTGCTTCCAAAATACCAAAGAAGAGGAATTGCAACAAAATTAATGCGAATGGTAATAGAAGTTGCTCAAGAAACAGGTCTTAGAAGGTTAGAACTTACTGTTGTCAAAGAAAATCATGCAATAAGCCTATATCAAAAATTAGGATTTCAATTGGAAGGAACTCTTAGAAATCGTTTTCATTTGGATGGTGTAGATTACGATATGTACTATATGGGATTATTACTCGAAAAACATTAGAATTTGAAGCATTTATTACAAAATTAACAATAAAACCTTTAATATTTGTAAAAAAAAACTTAGGGGTGATTATTTTGACGAATAAAGTAAATCAGCAGGGCTGGGACACAATCAGTCCTAATTATCAGAAAGAAAATCAAATATCTTTAGATGATGTTCACTATGGCCCATTTGCTCCAGGGGAAAAGGAGGAAGGACTGTTAGGTCATGTGAAAGGAAAACAAATTTTGGAAATAGGGTGTGGAGGAGGTCAAAATTCTATTGCTTTAGCTAAGTGGGGAGCAATCGTTACAGGAGTCGATCAATCAAAAGAACAACTTAGATATGCTAAAGTCCTTGCAAACCAAGAGAATGTTGATGTACAATTTCTCCTTGGGAACGTAGAGAACCTTTCTAAATTAAAGAATTCAACTTTTGATACGATTGTATCTAGTCATGCCTTAAACTATGTAGAAAAATTAGATGATGTGTTTAGAGAATGTAATCGTTTATTAAAACCAAATGGTAAATTTGTGATTTGTCTATCTCATCCTGTTTCTCATTATGTTTGGGAATCACTTGAAGAAGACAATTTTGACTTATTAAAAAAATCCAACTATTTTGAAAGAAATATTGCATGGGATTGGGATTTCCCAGATGGTACCAAAGCCCCTTTTGAAAGCAGACTTTGGACATTTGAAGATATTATAAATGGTTTAATTGAAAATGGCTTCCTTATAACTCGTATAAGAGAACCAAGAGGTTACAACACCAATAATTTATCTTCTGAAGAGCTGAGTTTGATTCCTTACCAATGGGATTTAGAAAAAGCCCAAAAGTTCATTCTTTTAAACCAAAAGTTTCCTTATTCATTAATCGTTGTCGCAATTAAGAAAAAACTGTGAGATTATTCCAAAAAAAAGGTAATTATGTATTAAAACTCATTTATTATTTTCTAAGGTATCTATGAAAAATAAATAAAACTATAATATAAGTAAATAGAAGAAATGTGAGATGATACGAAGCATTTTTTGTTTTAGTATTTGAATTTTCTTTATCTATGTTAGTACAAGTACAATTACTTGTGAAACTACAATTCTGGGGCCTTTATGCAGATGCTGCAAAAATGTCTATTCATGTGCAACTTCAAATCGACAATGAATGGCAAACCATTGAGGAAGTCCATCCTAGAGTTGCTAACTTTCACTATGAAATTGTTGATTTAAGTGATTATGTCACAATTGGTGAGAAACTTTCAGTACGCTTATACTGGACCGACATGCATTACTTAGACTTCGTGGGATTGGACACTTCGCCAGAAATATCCATTCAAACAACGGAATTAGTTCCTTTGCAAGCAGATCACAGCTCAGGACTTGATGTTCTAAATCAAGTTTTGAACAGTGATGGAACTTACGCAGAAATTATCCCAGGTGAATACATTACGTTCTTCTTCGATGCTCCTCCGCTAGAAGAAGGTATGGCACGAGATTGGATTCTTTTTGTGGATGGCTACTATGTACTGGCTTGATCAACGGAAAAATAAGTTAGAAAAATAAATATCCCAAAAATAAAATTAACCTTGATATAAGTGAAAAGAGAGGGACTACGTTTGGATGTTACTCATAAAGCAGTTTTCCTCTCTTCCCCAATTTTTTTAGGGAAAACCAGAAATGTCTTAAGAAATATGGCTGTTTTAACTTATTCTGATGTTTAAATAATGATTAATGAAAAATACTACATGAAAGGGATTTGTATGAAGTATATGAATAATGTGATAAAACTCTCTCTCGTATTATTATGTTTTTGTCTCATGATATTCTCGTCTTTCAATAACAATACTAATGCACAGTTGAGTACGAATACAACGAAAGACAATTTAAGCTTTAGCTTGCTTTTGGGAGGTGAAAACGTTGATGAGGGACTTTCTCTCATCGTTGACGGTGACAGTAACGTAATCGCTGTAGGACGTACTTATTCAGAGGACTTTCATTCCTTAAATGCCTATGATTCATCACTCAATAAAAATGACGTCTTTATTACAAAGATCTCAACACCTAATTGTTTGTTGTGGAGCACTTTTCTTGGTGGAAATGATTCTGACATTGGTTTGGGCGTTGTGGCTGATAGTCAGAATAATATCATAGTGACAGGAGAGACTGAATCCTATGATTTTCCCACTATCAACAGTTATGACACCAGTTTAAATGGTGAGACTGATGGATTCATAGCGAAGTTCACAGCGAGTTGTTCATTGCTGTGGAGTACATTCTTAGGTGGAAACTCACGTGACATGTGTGAGGATGTTACTTTAGACTCCAAAGACAACATCATCGTCACAGGACATACAACTTCTAGTGATTTTCCTGTTTTGGACGGTTATTGTAACAGTAATCAAGGTCAATCAGATATTTTCATCACGAAATTAGCAGCAAATGGTTCATTGTTATGGAGTACTTATCTTGGTGGGATAAAAGGAGACGAAGGTAAAGGCATTATGGTTGACAAGCAAGACAATGTTATTATCACAGGTTTTACTGCTTCTAGTGATTTTCCAGTTCTTAACGCGTTCATTGACACACATCAAGGTTCTACAGACGTTTTTGTAACAAAAGTCTCTTCGAATGGCACACTCATCTGGAGTACCTTCCTCGGTGGAGAAGATTCCGATTCAGGTGAGAGTATTGCAGTGAATAACCAGAATAGCATCATTGTAACAGGTCAAACGGAGTCAAATTATTTTCCAACAGTTAATGCCAACGACTCCACTTATAACGGTTTATGTGATGGATTTATTACAAAATTCAACTCCAGTGGGGTTCTAGAATGGAGTTCCTACCTAGGAGGTAGTGAGAACGACTTTACTCAGGCGGTAACGGTGGACAAGGATGATTAAATCCTTATTACAGGAAGCACTTTTTCAGTCGACTTTCCGACACGAGATGCTTATGATTCCACTCATAATGGCGATTATGACGTTTTTTCTATAAAATACAGCCCCAATGGCATCCTAGAACGGAGTACCTTCCTTGGCGGGCATGGATCTGATTTTTGCTGGGATATTGTAACAGACAATCAATCAAATAGTCTCATTATTGGTGTTACAGGCTCTGATGATTTTCCAGTAACATGC
>JAEOTI010000031.1 GCA_016839955.1 Candidatus Hodarchaeota archaeon
AGGACGAAAATTAGTAATTATGATCGGTCTCTCAACACTTGCAATAACAGTATTCCTAACTCCATTTGTTCCAAGTCCAACAGAATTAGTTTTAATCTCGCTTATAATGACTAGCGTTGGATTTAGTATAATACCTGCTTGGAATGCGTTTTTAGGAGATTATTCCACAGAGAAAACTCGCGCTTCATTCATCGGATTTGTAAATTCTATAGGAACTTGGAGTTCGTTAGTTTTAATCTTACTTTTAGGAGTATTGATGGATTTAGCACCTTTTCCATTTCCAACTGATATTGCTGTATATCCAGATAGTAAGCCTGTATTCTATATTCCTTTTATTATTGGTGCGATTGTTTTTACTATCACCATTGTAATATCAATGTTTTTACGCGAAAGATACGTAGCTCATAAACGAGTGGTGATTGATGATGAGATATCACATTCATGGAGAACTCTTATTGGAAGAAATCAACCATTTAAAAGACTACTACCCATTAACAGCCTTTTTAAATTTTGTATGAGTATGGCTTGGCCAATATTCCCATTTGTTACTCTATCTGTTGCAGATACCTGGTTTCAGGTAGCAATTATGTGGGCTGTCTTCAACGTACCTCGTGGTTTTGGTCAATCAATTGGAGGTAGATTAGCAGACAAACACAACAAAAAAATTGTCTTGATGTTATCACGATTTGGATATGCCATTGTACCATTTGGTTACGCCTTAGGATTAGTCACAGGAAACGTTTGGTTTTTGATCCTTGTAAACATCCCAGGAGGCTTTGCTTTTGGAGCTGAAGATACATCAATTGCTTCATACGCTTTAGATTGCTCAACTGAGGAGACCAGAGCTCGATACTATTCAGTTTTATTAACTTTTGAGGGAATTTTTGCGTTCTCAGGGTCCTTATTTGCAGGATTTTCTATGGAGTTTTTACTTGGAATTGCAGGGATTACGTATGAGCATCCAGATTTTCAAACTGTGCTATTTATCCTACTTATGCTAATCACAGTTTTAAGGCTGACAGCAGCTAGTTTGCATAAATTCATTTATAAAAACCCATTAGACTTCATTCTAGAAGAAGGGATTAATGTAGTTTCGGATTAAATTTATAATTTTTCACCTACCGAACACTTTTCTTAAAAAAAAAAGGATCGTAGGTTCAGATAATATTTTCATTTCAACACTATCCTAGTTAAATTCGTTCTAAATAACTTCAAGACCCAAAAATTACCTTTTAAATATATACTACGAATAGCATTCCCCTCACCTTAAAAAATTTAACAGAGATTTGAGAATTAGAAGAGTTATTATACAGCAATAAAAAAGAGGGATGTTTTAGAGTTCTAAAACTTTCTCCTAAGATTCTAGACATCTTTAATTTGTGTTAATTAAATAAAAAGAGAGTATGATCAAATGAAGTTGTTTTTACAGTGTAAAACAATCTTTTTAGTGTTGGGAATTTTGTTAATTAGCTTCAATGTTCCCAGAGCCTCTGCATCCTCTTTTGTTGATTTTCATTCTAGCATTAAAGAAGGACAATCCTTTGAATGGCGAATAGAAACTATTAACAGTGCTGATGGCTCATCTAGCTGGGAATGGATATGGGCTAATTTCATTACAATATCAGAAAATGATTCAATCATATTAAAATGGTCCTCGAATCCTATTGAAGATAGGGAAATAGACATCGCAGGGCCTCTTAATTATTCTGGATTATCTGTAACAGTTGGTGATCAACTTCTTAATTTCAACGAAGATGAGACTTTTTTTAATTTCTTCATATCTCCTCTGTATATTCAAAACAAATTAGGAGAAATAGAATCTGGATTTAACGCTTTGGAAAGAGTCTGGTTTAATTCATATAAATTACCAAATGCTTACCTTCCTCCTTCTTATAGTCAATATATCTGGAATTTTGATATAGTAAATGGATCTTTGACCGATATAGGGGAAAAAGCAGAGAAAGACTCTATAATATTTGGCCATATAACCTCACCTGGTTTTTTTGACACAAATAATGTGGAGATTTATGTATTTGATGTTGGTTATGATGCAAAAACAGGAATATTAAAATGGATGAAATATCCCTCTGTTGGAGAATTCGATTCTTTAGTAGCAAATTCATCCTATAAAATAACTGAAAATTTAGAAGAACTACTCATTCAGTATAAAAGTTTCAGCTCAACAGCGACATCTGGCTTCAATAGTATTGAAACTTTTTTTATGGTATTGATAATAAGTCTGGTCGCTATATTCATTAGAAACAAAAAATATCAATAAATATTTGAAATAAATAGAAAATTGAGTTTGAGAACATAAATGAAAAAGTCTACTTACATGATTTTAACAATAACTCTGGTAATAATAGTAGTTTTCAATCAATCTAATTCTTGGAGCAGTATAGCAACAAGTACAGATTCTACAGAAACTGATGCATTACCAGTAGAGTATAATCTTGATTATCGTTTTATTCGCTTTGGTGACAAAGCAAACTTAACAATAGAATTTAATAATATATTTGAGACTACAACTACATTTATGTACTTAGTTTTAGGTAGTAACCTCAATTTTCAGGAATCAGGTGATAGGGCACATTTTGAGTTAT